>DASWCA010000175.1:0-2634 GCA_036390355.1 Acidobacteriaceae bacterium | reverse complement strand
TGTGAGGGACGGCTTCGGGCCGCCCGACCTCGTCATCAAGTCGTCCGAGTACACGATGCCGGCGCAACACCAGGACGTGTGGTACCGTCCCATGTCCGACATCCCGCTCACCGAGCCCCGCTGGGCCAAGATGGTGGAGATTCGGCCGACGAACTTGAAGGGCCGGAGGATCATTCACCACTCGATCGCATATCTGGCGCTGAACAACGATCCCGACGCGGTTAACAAGGGGACGGCGAACGGCCCCATCCGCGACGCCGACGACCTTGTCAACCGCCGGCCGCAGCTGATGGAGTGGGCGATCGGCAAGGGCTACGATCTGTTCCGGCCGGGCACAGGGAAGTTGATTCTTCCTGGCGAGAAGATTTCGTGGGACCAGCACATTCACGCCGTCGGCGAGGAGATCAAGGCGGGCTCTGAAATCGGGATTTGGTTCTACAAGAACGGTGAGGAGCCACAGAAGCGGAGCTATCTAACCGCGTTCACCGGGCTCAGGAGCGATCGACTCCTGGACATCCCGCCGAACTCGCTCGCGCAGACCGAAGGATTCACGGTGCTGAAGGAGAACACGCTCATCGAGAATTTCCAGCCCCACTTCCACTTGCGCGGCAAGTCGATGCAGGTCGAAGCGATTCTGCCGGACGGCAGCTCGCAGATCATCAGCTACGTCGGCAACTTTAACTTCAACTGGATGACGAACTACATATACGCCGACGACGCCGCGCCGGTGTTCCCGAAGGGGACGGTGATCCACGTGACCGCGTGGTACGACAACACGAGGGCGAACAGGAACAACCCCGATCCGGAACAGTGGGTCGGCTACGGCGACCGCACAGTCGATGAGATGGCGCACGCCTGGATGAACGTCGTCTATCTGACTGACGACGACTACAAGACGCTGGTCGCAGAGCGCAAGGCAAAGACCGCGAACGCGCCGCCAGACGGACAGTAGCAGTGAAGAGACTCATGAGTCTGTGCGCCGCAGGCACGATCGTCGGCGGCATGCTGTTGTCGGGCCAGCAGATCCCCGAGCCGCGCAAGCAGTTCGGGGCAAGCGTCATCGGCGCATTCGAAGGCTGGTTCGCCAACGAGGATGGCAGCCGCAGTTTTTTGGTTGGCTATTTCAATCGCAACACCCAACAGGAGCTCGACATCCCCATTGGGCCGAGCAACCGGGTCGAGCCGGGTGGGCCCGACCTAGGGCAGCCGACGCATTTCCTTCCCGGCCGGCAGTACGGGATGTTCGTCGTGCCGGTGCCGAAAGAGTTCACGCCGCAGGACAAATACACGTGGACGATTGTCGCGAACGGGCAATCCACCAGCATTCCTCTTCGCCTGCACAACGATTACGTCGTCAGCCCATTCATTGAAATCGCCGTCGAGAACACGCCGCCTGTCATTCGGTTCGAGCAAAACGGATCGACGATCCAGGGTCCAATCGCAACCCTCGCGAAGGCCGTTACCCACACCGCCTCGTTGTCGGCGCCGCTGCCGCTGACCGTCTGGGCCACCGACGACATGAAGTACACGAGTGGCACGAACGCGCCGATGACAAAGCCGCGTCCCCCAGTGACGCTGACGTGGTCAAAATACCGCGGGCCCGGGACAGTGGCGTTCGATAAGGCGAAGCCTGTGGTCGAGCAGTTACCGTCGTCTGGGAGCGGTGCCACGGCCTTCAGCGGGAAGGCAACGACGAACGTCACGTTCAGCGAGCCGGGCGACTACGTGCTGCACGTCACCGCGAACGATTACTCCGGCGAGGGTGGTGGCGGCTTTCAGTGCTGCTGGACTACCGGCCTTATGAAGGTTTCCGTCAAGCCGTAAGTCCTGCCCAACACGTGTCCCACAGCATTCCACGTTCCGATAATCCCGTTCTATGAGAGGGGATGTCAAGAAAAACAGCTCCCCGGGCCAGGAAGCACTCACTGAAATGGGCGACAGCGCATAGGCAACGGTCACGATCATTTGAAAATTGAATCCCGCACCACAGTCTGATCGGCGATCGGCACCCACAACACCAAACGGTCCTCAGGTCCGAGATTGCGGTTCCGGTGGCCTTTGGTCGGGGCGAGGTCTTCAATGAGCTCTATGTCACCGGGATTTAGGGTGATTCTCTCCCCTCCCGAAAATTCCACCTCCTCATGGCCGGCAAGATCGAAAATATATTGCCGACGCGGTCCCGGATGGAACGCTCCGAAATCCGCGCCGGGTGCATCGGGTTTTGACCTGCGGAGCGTAGCTCCCGTTGTCGTTTCCATTAGGCTGGCGATGTTATTTTGGTCGAAATTCTTCACTTCGATCTTTTCCACGTGCGACAGCCCATCTTTACCCGTATAGAACCGGTACATCGTCACCGGCTTGCGTCCTTGGGCGGCAAGTGCATCATTCCGCGGTTGTCCGCAAAACATAAGAAAACACATCCCGACCGTCACAACAGCAATTGAAAGCTTGAGCATCGGTTTCATGGAAGTGCTCCTATTGCCAGGATTCTTTGCGCGTATGCGACCTGAAGGAAGAATGTATACTCGCCGGAATCAAATATTCAATACGAAAGGTGGCAGCTAATTTTGGCGAATGGATGAGCGGTCTTTTCAACCGGTTGTCTTAGTCCCAAACCTTTCCTCGCGAATCCAC
>DASWCA010000174.1:0-18085 GCA_036390355.1 Acidobacteriaceae bacterium | reverse complement strand
ACTTCTCGCGTGACGGCGGATATTTGGTTCGAGTTGATTGGGTTTGGGGTGGGGCTGCTGTTTGGCAGCTTCCTCAATGTATGCATTTCGCGGCTGCCGGAGCATGAGTCGATTGTGCGGCCGCGGTCGCGGTGCATGGCGTGCGGGCATCCGGTCCGGTGGTACGACAACATCCCGCTGGTGAGTTGGCTGATGCTGCGGGGGCGGTGCCGGGATTGTGGGGTGGGGGTTTCGTGGCGGTATCCGGCGGTGGAGTTGGCGGTGGGGGTTTGGTTCTGCCTGGCGGGACACGAGTTGGCATTTCTCTATTGGCTTCGAGAAAAAACCTCGGATGCTTCGAGCTTGTACCACTTCGGGCCAGAGGTGCACGTTATTACGTTTGCCGGTCTTGGATTTCTGCTGATCGGGTTGATGGTGATGGATTGGCAGACGCAGCGGCTGCCGGATGCGTTTACGTTGACGGGGATTGGGATTGGGTTTGTGCTGACGTGTGTGCGGGCGTTTTTTCTGGCGCCGGGTGAGGGTGACATTGTGCTGAATACGGCGCGTCAGTTGCGGCTGTCGAGTCCGGGGAGTTTTACGGCGCAGGGGAACGTGTTTTTGACTGGGACCGAGGCGCTGGTGCTGGGAAGGGTGGCGGCGATTGCGGGGGCGGCGCTGCTGCTGCTCGTGGTGCGATGGACGTACAAGGCGCTGCGGAAGCGGGATGGGATGGGGTTGGGCGATGTTAAGTTGCTGGCAATGATTGCGGCGTTTCTGGGATTCGGCGAGTCGCTGCTGGCGCTGTTTGCGGGGGTGGTGGCGGCAAGTGTTTATGGGCTGGTGCTGATGGCGCGGAAGAAGGCAGGGCGTGAGACGAAGTTGCCGTTTGGGAGTTTTCTGGCGGCAGGCGGGTTGTTCGCGGCGGTGTTCGGGCCGCGGGTGGTGGAGTGGTATGTGGGATTATTGCGGTGAGGGTTGGGAGCGTATGTGCCGGGCCTTTCAGCCCTCGGACCTTAGGTGCGCCGCTGACTTGGGCCTTCGGCCCAGGCTGGTATGTTGCGCGCCTTTGGCGCTTGGCTTCATCATGGTGATCGCCGTCACTTGAGTGGTGTGCAATTGGGCCGTTTGCTTGACACTTGACCGAGGCACTTCTAGAGTCAAAGATGGCCTATGACGAGTTACCCATACATCTGGAACTACCTTCCGCTTGCGTTGCAGATACTGGCTGCGCTGGGGTTGGCGGCCGGCATGGTGGGCGCGTCCTTCTTTGTCGGCAAGCACAGAAATTCGCGTACGAAGCTGGGTGCGTATGAGTGCGGCATGGATCCGGTGGGCGATGCGCGGGGGCGGTTTTCGGTCCGGTTCTACATGGTGGCGATGCTGTTCATCCTGTTCGATGTGGAGGCGGTTTTCATGCTTCCCTGGGCGGTGATCTTCCGGCGGCTGCCGGGGCTTACGAACGGCAACCGGATGTTCGGGTTCTACGAGATGCTGGTGTACCTGGGTTTCGTGGCGGTTGGCCTGTTTTATGTGTGGAAGAAGGGCATTCTGACCTGGTCCGAAGATAAGGGAGACCTGTAATGGGCGGCACTCCCGGCGCTCCTCCAGTGCCGACTTCTTCGGCTGCAACGCCGACTCCGGGTCCCGACGGTCTCGGCAAGGCATCGCCCAGTCTCCCTGTTCAACTCAAGGGAAAAGACGCAGTCTTCGAGGTGATGGCGGAGAATTCCGCGGTGAAGGCGCTTTCCGATCTCGCCACCGATGCGAAGTTCGATCGGAATGAGCTGACGATCACAGTGGCGAGGGAGAGCATCGTTGCCGCTTGCGAGGCCGTAAAGGCCGCAGGGTACAACTTCTTTGAAGACGTCACGGCGGTTGACTGGTATCCGCAGGAACCCCGGTTTCAGCTCTCCTATCACATTCTCTCGCACCGGTTGAAGCAGCGCGTGCGGCTTGTCGTGCGGCTTGATTCCACCGATCTCTCGGTCGATTCCATCACTTCGGTGTGGCCTTCGGCGAACTTTTATGAGCGCGAAGTTTTTGATCTTTTTGGCATCAATTTCCCCGGCCATCCGCGTCTGACACGCATCATGATGCCCGAAAACTGGGAAGGTCATCCGCTGCGCAAGGACTATCCCGTTGAGGGATATCGGTGAGACAGGTTCGAGGTATCAGGTTCGAGGTTCGAGGGTAAAGGCAAAGACGCTATGGCACCGGTTGTGGCTCCAGAGAACATGATCCCGGGGATTGAAGATGTCATCGCCGACGCGAAGCGGCATGGCAATGAGGGAACCGGCGAGCACTCGATGGTGCTGAACATGGGTCCGCAGCATCCATCGACACACGGCGTGCTGAGGCTGGTGCTGGAGATTGATGGCGAGGCGATCGTATCGTTGGCGCCGGACATTGGTTACCTGCACACCGGCATCGAGAAGACGTGCGAAGCGAAGTTCTACCAGCAGGTTGTGCCGCTGACGGACCGCATCGACTATCTGTGTCCGATGACCAACAACCTGGCGTATTGCCTGGCGGTGGAGAAGCTGCTGGAGCTGGAGATTCCCGAGCGGGCACAGGTGCTGCGCGTGCTGCTGAATGAGTTGACGCGCATCCAGTCGCATCTGGTGTGGCTGGGGACGCACGCGATGGATATTGGCGCGCTTACTGTGTTCCTGTACTGCTTCCGCGAGCGCGAGGAGCTGCTGCGGATCTTCGAGGCGGTGTCCGGGCAGCGCATGATGACGAGTTACTTCCGCATTGGCGGGCTGGCGCTGGAGCCGCCTATGGGCTTTGCCGAGTGGGTGCAGAAGTTTCTGAACGATATGCCGGAGAAGATCGATCAGTATGAGAATCTGCTGACGGGAAATCCGATCTGGTTGGGACGTATCAAGGGCGTTGGATACCTGTCGAAGGAAGATGCGATTGCGCTTGGCGTGACCGGGCCTCCGGCAAGGGCGTCGGGTGTTGACTGGGATTTGCGGCGGGATATGCCCTACTCGGGCTACGAGAAGTTCAAGTTCGATGTGCCCGTTTCGACGATTGGCGACGTATGGGCGCGGTATGTGGTTCGCATCCAGGAGATGCGCGAGTCGGTGAAGATCTGCCAGCAGGCTCTGGATATGCTGGCCGGGATGACCGGGCCGATCGTCGCCAACGCGCCGAAGATCGTGCTGCCCGAACGCGAGCAGATGAAGACGCAGATGGAGGCGCTGATCCATCACTTCAAGATTGTGACGGAGGGTTTTGGAGTGCCTGCGGGTGAGGTTTACCTGGGTGTCGAGAGCCCGCGCGGGGAGATGGGGTACTACGTGGTTTCGGATGGGACGGCTAAGCCTTATCGGGTTCACATGCGGAATCCTAGTTTCGCTACGCTGCAGGCGCTGGAGACGATGTGCAAGGGGCGGCTGTTGGCAGATGTTGTGGCGGTGATCGGGTCGATTGATATTGTGCTGGGGGAGATCGATCGATAACCTTGCGCTGCATCGCGAACTTTGGATCTCGTGGGCGTCCCTGCTGCGGTCGTATGCGGCGGCTCATGGATTGAACAGCAAGCAATTTGCGGTGATCGAATTTGGGGAAGAGGAGATTGTGGTGCGGGCGGGCGGCAAGTGGGTTCGCTTTGCGCATGAGGAGATGGAATCGAGCGATAGTGGCAAGACGGCCTTCGCGCTGAATGAGGATGGAACGGTGATGTTGGACGGTAAGATGGATGAGCTGGATTTTGCGGCGGAGAGGGTTACGCGGGAGTTGATGGGGTAAGGCGGCTTTGTGTCGGGCCTTCAGCCCTCGGATTGTTTTGGCAGCGTTCCTAGGCCTTCGGCCTAGGCTGGTATGTGGGCGCGCTTTCAGCGCTTCAGTGCGGTTCGCGTAAGAGTCGGCGTGGTCTGCGTTAGAGGTAGTTAGGAACAGTATGAGTGCAATTGCCAATACGATTTTTTCGCCGGAACTGGCGGCGCGCTTCGACAAGCTGGTGACGATTTACCCGGTGAAGCGGTCAGCGCTGATTCCTATGCTGCTGTATGCGCAGGATGAGGTTGGGTATGTGTCGGAGGCGGTGATCCAGGAGATCGCCAAGCGGCTGGACCTGTTCGACCTAGAAGTGCGTAGCGTGTTGAGCTACTACTCCATGCTGCGGACCAAGCCGGCGGGCAAGTACAACATTCAGGTTTGCACCAACATTAGTTGCATGTTGCGCGGCGGGTACGAGATTCTGGATCACTGCAAGGCGAAGCTCGGCATCGGGCATAAGCAGGTGACGCCGGATGGGCAGTTTTCGCTGGAAGAGGTCGAGTGCATTGGAGCGTGCTGCTGGGCTCCGGCGATGCAGGTGAACTATGACTTCCACGATGAGCTGACGCCGGCGAAGGTGGACGAGATTCTCGCGGACTACAGCGCGGGAAAGGATGCCAAGTAATGCCGCGTCTCGTGTCCCATCCCGATGAAGTCAGAGTTCTTTCACGGCGATTTGGCCAGGGAGCGGCCAATATCGACAAATATGTCGAGCTGGACGGCTACGCTGCGGTGCAGAAGGCCATCGCGCAGGGTGAAGAGATGCCCACCTGGATCATCAATACGATGAAATCGAGTGGGCTGCGCGGGCGTGGAGGCGCTGGGTTCCCGACCGGGATGAAGTGGTCGTTTGTGCCCAAGACGTCAGCCAAGCCGAAGTACGTGCTGGTGAATGGCGATGAGTCCGAGCCCGGGACGTGCAAGGATCACGTGATCTTCCGCGAGGATCCGCATGCGGTGATCGAAGGAGCGATGATTGCCGGCCTCGCGATCGGCGCGAAGATGGGCTTCATCTATTTGCGGGGCGAGTATCGCTACCTGCTGAACATTATGGAGAAGGCCGTCGCGGATGCTTACGCGAAGGGCTTCCTTGGCAAGAACATCTTCGGGTCTGGGCTGGATTTCGATGTTGTTACGCAGACCGGCGCGGGCGCGTATGAGGTTGGCGAAGAGTCGGCGCTGATGGAGTCGCTGGAAGGCAAGCGGGGAGTGCCACGGATTCGGCCGCCCTTCCCTGCCGTGGTTGGACTGTACGGCGGGCCGACGATCATCAATAACGCGGAGACGATTGCGAATGCGCCGCACATTCTGCTGATGGGCGGCGAGGCGTACGCGGCGATGGGCACGGAGCGGAATGGCGGCACACGGCTGTTCGGTATCTCCGGGCATGTGGAGCGGCCGGGTGTGTATGAACTTCCGATGGGCTACTCGCTGCGCAAGGCGATCTACGAAGTTGCGGGCGGCATTAAGGGCGGCAAGCAGTTGAAGGCGGTTGTGCCGGGCGGTGCGTCGTGCCCGGTGCTGCGCGCTGACGAGATTGATGTGGGGCTGGATTTCGACCAGATGGCGAAGGCCGGAACGATGCTTGGGTCGGGCGGGATTGTGGTGCTCGACGAGACGGTGTCAATGGTTGAATTCGCGCTTCGCACGATCAAGTTCTATCAGCATGAGAGTTGCGGCTGGTGTATTCCCTGCCGTGAAGGCACCGACTGGATCAAGAAGACGTTGACGCGCGTGTACGAGGGCGGCGGCCAGAAGAAGGACATCGACAATGTTCAGTATCTCGCCGAGAACATGATGGGGCGGACGTTCTGTCCGCTCGGCGATGCGGCGGCGATGCCTACGCTGGGATTTGTGAAGAAGTTTCGCAAGGAGTTTGAAGATTATATCGACGGCAAAAAGGCTGGAACTCCGGTGATGACCGGGGAGCACGATTTAGTGGGAGCCGGACACTGAGCACCCGCGGGCTAATGATTGCTGTTTGGATCACTGTTGCATTTGCAGTATTTGTTCTCGGCGTGCTCATCAAGACGAGGATGATGCACCACCGGAGCGCCGATCAGCAGATTTTACTTAAGAAGAGTAACGAGAGTCACTAAAGGAACGGGCGGCAGATTAGTTGAAGAACAGGGATCTGGTGAAAGTGATTAAACGAGATGGATGGCAGTACAGCTACTCAAAGGGCGGTCACGATCATTACATCCATCCGACCAAACCCGGGAAAGTGACCTTTTGCGGCCATCCCTCCGATGAAGTTGCGCCTGGAACGCTAATCAGTATTCTGAAACAGGCAGGCTTGCGATGACGAGACAATATCCAGTGGTCTATGAGTGGGCGGGCAAGAACTTTTCCGGCTATGCGCCGGACATAGCGGGCTGCGTTGCGACCGCCAAAACGCTTCCGCTGATGCGCTCTGCACTGAAGGGCGCGCTGGAAGCACACTTGAAATGGATGGCTGAGGATGGCGATCCAATTCCCGCTGCGTCCGAGACGGTCACAGTGGACATGGAGCCGGATGCGGAGTTTCCGCCACCTCGCGGCTACTATGTCGTTGTCGAACGGCTAAGTATCTCAATGCCAAAGCCAAAGACCTCAAAGCGCCGGATTACCGGAGTCAAACGAGTGGCCACCAAGCGCCGTGCCCTGCAGGCCGCCTAAGGAATTTATGGCAGATGTAACGATTACCGTAGACGGCAAGAAGATTACCGCACCGGCGGGCACGCTGTTGATCGAGGTGTGCAAGGGCGCGGGGATCGAGATTCCGGCGTTTTGCTACTACCCGGGGCTGAGCCTGCAGGCTGCGTGCCGCATGTGCGTGGTTCGCCAGGAGAAGGTGCCGAAGCTGCAGACCGCATGCACCACGCAGGTCGCCGAGGGCCAAGTCTTCTTTACCGATACACCGGAGGTGATCCAGGCGCGCAAGGCTACACTGCAGTTGCTGCTGGGGAATCATCCGCTCGATTGCCCGGTGTGCGATGCGGGCGGCGAATGCGAACTACAGGACATGACCTTCAAATACGGCGCGGCGGACAGCTTCTATGCGGAGCCGAAGAATCACCGGGATGAGCAGCAGTGGTCGCCTGTGGTCTATTTCGACCGGCCACGCTGCATTCTGTGCTACCGCTGCGTGCGCATGTGCGGCGAAGGCATGGACGTGTTCGCGCTGGGCGTCGAGAACCGTGGGGCGTCGTCGATCATCGCGCCGAATGTGCCGGCGCATCTCTCGCCTGACAGCCTGGCTCATGTGGATTGCGAACAGTGCGGCATGTGCATCGACGCATGCCCGGTCGGTGCGCTGACTTCGGGGACGTATCGGTACAAGACGCGGCCGTGGGAGATGAATCACGTCGCGACGATCTGCACGCACTGCGGGGATGGCTGCAAGACGACACTCGGCGTTCGCTCGACTTCGGATGGTTCGGAGATTGTGCGCGGCGACAATCGCGACAAGTCGGGGATCAACGGCGATTTCCTTTGTAACAAGGGGCGGTACGCATTCGACTTCGCTAATTCGCCGGAGCGCATCACGCAGCCGCTGGTTCGCCAGGCGAATGGCGAGATGAAGGCTGTCAGTTGGGAAGAAGCGCTCGGCTATGTGGGCAGGAAGTTCGCTGAGTTACGCGACACGCGCGGCGGCGGGAGCATCGGCGTGATTGGCGGCAATCGCCTGACCAACGAAGAGGCTTATCTGCTGCAGAAGTTCGCGCGGTCGGTGCTGAGCACGAACAATATCGATCACCATCGCACGGCGGATTATGTTGCGTTTGCGCAGGCGCTTGCCGGGACCATGGGCCGCGCGGCTTCGCTTCGCGACACGCTGACGGCGAAGGCGGTTCTGCTGGTTGGCGGCGATCCGACGAATCAGAATCCCGCTACGGCCTGGAACTTGCGTACTGCGGTCCGGCTAAACGGCGCGAAGTTGTATATCGCCAATACGGCGGAGATCAAGCTTCGTCGTCAGGCGAAAGCGTTTGTGCGGGTCGCGGAATTTGGTTACGGCGCGCTTGCCGCTTATCTTGGCGGCGACGATTCGTCGGCGAATGCCGCGGCTGGTGATTCCGCCGGTCTGGGGAGTTTCCGCGATGCGGTGAAGTCCGAGCAGAACCTGCTTATCCTAATCGGCTCGGAGTTGCGTGGCGCAGAATTGAAGCGGTTGATCGATTTCGGCCTCACTATTCCTGGGGCGAAGTTCGCTCTGCTCGCCGACTACGCCAACTCGCGCGGCGCGGCCGACATGGGCCTGCTGCCGGACATGCTGCCCGGATACACGCCTGCTGTGGGCGCGGCGAGCTTCGGTGAATATGGAGTTCCCGAGGCCGCTGGGCTGGACCTGCTGGAGATGTTCGATGCTGCCGCTGGCGGTAAACTTTCCGCGCTGTATGTGGTCGGTTCGAATCCGGTTGCGCGCTATGGCGTTGACCCGAGCGCTCTGAAAAATACGTTCGTTGTGGTGCAGGAGATGTTTCTGACAGAGACGGCCGCGCTGGCCGACGTTGTCCTTCCGGCTGCAAATCTTTATGAAAAGTCGGGCTCCGTCACCAACAGCTACGGCGATCTGCAACAGGTAAAGAAGGCCGCAGACCGCGCCGGAGTCCGCACTGACTTTGAGATGATCGTCCGCATCGCGGACAAGATGGGCGCCGAGGTTCGTAAGCTGGTTCCGTTCGGCACCGGCGTTCGCGCCGACATGGGGCAGACGCGCGGCGCACAGTCCGGCGAGGCCGATCGGCACGCAGTCTGGTTGACTGCGAACAACCTTGAGCCGCGGCTGAGTCCGTTCGATCCATACGCGATTCTCGACGAGATTCAGCGTCTGGTGCCCGGATACAACCTGATGCGATTGCAACTCCTTTCGGGCAACGACCAGCACCTCTCCCCTGCGGCGACGCCATTGAAGGACAGTGCGGACCTGGTGCAGATTTCCAACCGCCGCGACCTTGTGCTGCCGGCGAACGACACGCTGTTCACTTCGGGAACGCTGGGCCGCTACTCTTCGATGCTCCAGGATGTACAGCAGTTCCAGAACCGCGTCGACACACAGACTGCCGATCAGACGGCAGCCGATTAGAGACACCGAGAGAAGCCCTTGAACGATTCAGTCCACGATTTCGAAGTCTTCCTGCTCCTGAGCGTACTCAAGGTCGCGGTGGTGCTGGTGATCACGCTGATGTGCGTTGCCTATACCGTGCTGCTGGAGCGCAAGGTGATCGGCCGCATGCAGAACCGCTGGGGGCCCAGTCGCGTAGGGCCATTTGGGTTGTTGCAGCCGCTGGTCGATGGGGCGAAGTTGTTCCTGAAAGAGGACCTGATGCCGCTGGCGGTGGAGCGGCCTCTGTTTATTCTGGCTCCGATGATTGCGTTGGGCTGTGCGCTGGTCTCCGTCGCGGTTGTACCTTTTGGCGCGGTCACGCAGGTGCACGGCGTGGATATCTTCCAGATCGCCAACGTGAATATCGGACTGCTCGTGATTCTCGGGATCACGTCGATCGGCGTTTACGGTATTGCGCTGTCGGGATGGTCATCGAACAACAAATATTCCCTGCTCGGCTCCCTGCGCTCGACGGCACAGGTGATCAGCTACGAGCTTGCGCTTGGCCTGTCGCTGGTTGGCGTTGTGCTGCGCGCGCAGTCGCTGAATCTGCGTACGATCGTCGATAGCCAGACCGCGCACGGGTTGCTCTCGTGGAATTTCTTTGGCGGCTTTCAGTTTGTGGCGTTCTTCATTTATCTGATGGCGGCCTATGCCGAGACGAATCGCTCGCCATTCGATTTGCCCGAGGCCGAGACTGAGCTGGTCGCGGGCTACCACACCGAGTACAGCTCGATGAAGTTTGCCATGTTCTTTATGGCGGAATACGCAAACATGATCACTGTAAGCTGCGTCGCCACGCTGCTTTTTTTCGGCGGCGCATCCAGCCCGTTCGGACATCTGATCCCTGCTGTCGGGGGGCATGTCGTCCAGGTAATTCTGCCCGTCTTCTGGTTCGTCGCGAAAGTTTTTGGATTTCTGTTTCTTTACATCTGGGTGCGGTCGACTCTGCCGCGCTTCCGTTATGACCAACTGATGAGCTTCGGCTGGAAGTTTCTGCTGCCGCTTGCCATGGCCAACATCATCATCACCAGCCTGGTCCTCGCGGTGCGCGGGTAGGCTGCACCTGCTTTACAATCAGAAGATACGCAATCTTCTTGCTTGATTCAGAGATCGTCTCTGCACGGTTATCAAAGAAGGACTCGACGGAATCTCATGCAACTCGCACTCTTCATCATCTTTGGCGCACTGGCAGTGGGGGGAGCCTTGAATCTGCTCTTTCAGCGCCATCCTATTAACAGCGCCCTGTCGCTGGTGGTCGTGATGATGTCGCTCGCGGTGCTTTACTGGTCGCTTGGAGCGGAGTTTCTCGCAGCCGCACAGGTGATCGTTTACTCCGGCGCGATCATGGTACTGTTTGTCTTCGTCATCATGCTGCTGAACGCGGGCGAAGAGCAGCAGACGCACGGCAGCCGAGCGGCGTACACGGTGGGCATCCCCGGCGCGGCGGCCATCTTCTGCCTACTCAGCTTTGTGTTTCTGACGGAGCGCGGCGCGCTAGGAACAGCCAACGTTGGCGGCTATCTTGCCAATGCCGCGGACAATATCGCGGACGTCAGCTCGATGCTGTTCACGAAATTGCTGCTTCCCTTCGAGGTTACTTCCATCCTGATCCTCGTCGCGATTCTGGGCGCGGTCGTGCTTGCACGGAAGGAGCCGTAGACATGGTGCCTACCGCCTATTACCTGGTTCTCGCCGCGATATTGTTCTCCATCGGCATCGCGGCATTCCTGATCAAGCGCAACGTCATCACGATCTTCATCTCGATTGAATTGATGCTCAACGCGGTCAATCTGACGTTCGTTGCGTTCGCACACATGTGGAACCAGGTGAGCGGGCAGATCTTCGTCTTCTTTGTGATGGTGGTTGCGGCTGCTGAGGCCGCGGTTGGACTCGCCATCATCATCTCCATCTTCCGAACGCGCGAGACATTGAATGTCGACGAGATCGACCTGATGAAATCATGAACCTCAACCCTGAACATCTTCTCTGGTTCATTCCGCTGCTGCCCTTCGTCGGCTTCCTGATCAACGGGACGCTGGGACGAAAGCTGCCGCGTGCCGTTGTCGGTGGCGTGGCACTTCTGTTTACCGCGCTGCCCGCGGCAATCGTTGCCTGGCTGTGGATTCTCATGCGCGCGGAGGGTGCTCCGGATGCAATCCAGGTTGTGAGCCGGCCATGGATCTCGATCACCGGCTTCCAAGTTGACTTCGCGTTCACGGTCGATCACCTGACGCTGATCATGCTCGGCGTGGTGACGGGTGTTGGGTTTCTCATCCACATCTACTCGGTTGGGTACATGGCGCTCGAAGAGGGTTACTGGCGGTTCTTTGCGTACCTCAACCTCTTCATGTTCTTCATGTCGGTGCTGGTGCTCGCCGAGAGCTTTCTGTTGCTCTTCGTGGGTTGGGAAGGCGTCGGCCTGGCGTCGTACCTGCTCATCGGTTTCTATTTTAAGAAGGCATCCGCGGCGAATGCAGGCAAGAAGGCGTTTGTGGTCAACCGGATCGGCGACTTCGGATTTCTGCTGGCAATGTTTCTGCTGATCGTCCACTTCGGCTCACTCAACTTTAGCCAGATATTTACGACTATTGCGCTGCATCCGGAGTGGCAGGGTGCTCGCTTCCTGACGGCTATTGGCCTGCTGCTGGTGCTTGGCGCAGCAGGTAAGTCGGCCCAGATTCCGCTGTACATCTGGCTTCCCGACGCGATGGAAGGCCCCACGCCAGTGTCCGCGTTGATCCATGCGGCCACCATGGTGACTGCCGGGATTTATATGGTCGCGCGGGCGCACATTCTCTTCGACCATGCTCCGGTCGCGCTAATGGTTGTGGCGATTATTGGCGCCGTTACGGCGATTCTCGCAGCTTCGATTGGGATGGTGCAGCATGACATCAAGCGCGTTCTCGCTTACTCCACAATCTCGCAACTTGGATACATGTTCCTCGCATGCGGAGTGGGAGCCTACGCCGCAGGTATCTTCCACCTGCTGACGCATGCGTTCTTCAAAGCGCTGCTCTTCCTTGCTGCCGGTTCGGTGATTCACGCGCTCTCCGGCGAGCAGGATATGCGTAATATGGGCGGCCTGCGCACGCGAACACCGATCACCTTCTGGACCATGAGCGCGGGCGTATTTGCGATCGCGGGGATTCCTCCGTTTGCGGGCTTCTTCTCGAAGGATGAGATTCTCTACCAGACCTTCGTGTCGCCGAATCCGCTTGGCAAACTGCTTTGGTTTGTGGGCCTGGTCACCGCGGGCATGACTTCGTTCTACATGTTCAGGCTGTGGTTCAAGACTTTCTTCGGCGAACTACGGTCTGGGGAGGATGATGCGCTCGACCATCCCGGCGCGGCGGTTCACGCGCGATCGACGACTACTTTGACGATGGTGGCTGAATATGACGACGATCAAGCCGCTCACCCACACCCTGTCCACGAGTCGTCGTGGATCATGTTGCTTCCGCTGGTGATTCTCGCGATTCTCTCCGTGATTGGCGGATGGGTCGGCGTGCCTGCAGCGATGTGGGGGCACAACGAGATCGGACACTTCCTCGGTCCTGTATTTGCAAACGGCGCAGCAACGGAAGCTGTGACGTCCAGTCGTGGTCTTGAACTTACTCTCGCAGCCATCTCTGTGCTGGTTGCGCTTGGCGGTTTCTATATCGCCTACCTCTTCTACTACAAGAAGCCGGGCACTGCGGCGGTCCTGGCAGCGCGTGCCAAGCCGGCATATACGGTTCTCGAAAACAAGTACTGGGTTGACGAGTTCTATACCAATTTCCTGGTCATCCCCACGCTGATGCTCACGCGCGGAGTTCTCGAACTCATCTTCGAGCGGGGAGTGGTCAATGGCTCGGGACGCGCGGCCGGCATGGCGACGCGTGGTTTCGCGTGGGCTACCCGCATGCAGATTTCGGGCAATATTCGCTCCTACGCTGGGTGGCTCGCAATCGGCGCCGCGGCCGTGATTGCCGTAATGGTCTTCGGACGCGCCCTATTGGTGCACCTATGAGGAAACGATGAATATCGACCACACCATTCTGACCCTCATCGTTTTCGTACCGCTCGCGGGTGCGTTCCTGCTGGCATTGCTGCCGAACACGGGCAGGATCATGCAGTGGAGCGCGTTGCTGCTCACACTCATCACATTTCTGCTGACGCTCCATCTGCCGTTTCATTACGTCTACGGCACACAGCCGGGAACGTTCCAGTTCGAACAAAATCTGCCGTGGATCGCGGCACCTGCAATTCGTTACCACGTTGGCGTCGACGGCCTTTCAATGTGGCTGATGGTATTGACGGGCTTGCTGGCACCACTGGGCGTGTTGATCTCGTGGCGAGCAATCGACAGCCGGAAGAAGCTGTTCTACATTCTTTTTCTGCTGCAGCAGGTAGCGATGATGGGCATCTTCGCTTCACTCGACATGTTCCTCTATTACGCTTTCTGGGAGATGTCGCTGGTGCCGATGACGATTCTCATCGCGACCTTTGGCCGCTGCGAAGGCCGCCGCCGCGCGGCAATCAAGTATTTTCTTTACGCGTTCATTCCTTCCGCGCTGCTGCTGGTCGCCATGTTGTGGCTGTATGCGCAGACTGGAACTTTCGATCTGCCGAAGCTTGCACGGCTAGCAGCGCAGCACTCCATTTCGTCGAACTCCGCCGCATTGTGGCTCGCGTCCCTTGGCTTCCTGTTCGCCTTTGCTGTAAAGGTTCCAGTCTTCCCACTGCACGGATGGCTTAGCGACGCCATCGTGGAAGCGCCTACAGCGGCCGTGATGGTGCTTGCAGGAAAGACGGCGCTGTACTCGATGCTGCGGTTCTCGTTTGCGGTCTTCCCAGCCGAATCGCATCGGATCGCGCCCCTGATGATCGCGCTCGCTGCTATCGGCATCGTCTATGGCGCGCTTATTGCGTTGGTGCAGAATGACCTCAAGAAGCTCGCCGCCTACTCTACCCTTGGTCACCTGAGCTTCATTACGCTCGGTATCTTTACGTTCACTATCGCTGGCCTTGACGGCGGGATCTATCAGATTCTTAATGAGAGTCTCGCCGGAGCCTCATTGTTCATGCTGCTCGGTCTGCTTTACGAGCGCTACGGCACGTACGACATGCGCGAGTACGGAGGCCTGGCCGCGAAGCTGCCGTGGGTTGTCACCATGTTCGTCATCACCGCGCTCTCCATCATCGGGCTTCCCATGCTGAGCAGTTTTGTCGGCGAGTTTCTCATTCTGTCCGGCTCCATGCAATCGACGTTGGCGCACCACCACTTCTGGACTGCGCTTGCAACACTTGGCGTCATCCTCAGCGCTGCCTATATGCTGTCGATGATCCAGCGCGTCTTTTACTGCGATTTAGGACCGAAGCCGGAGACGGTTACCGGCTGGGACCTCGATGCGCGCGAACATTTGGCGCTCTGGCCAATGGTCGTGCTGTTTCTCGTGATGGGCGTGGCATCGCCGCTGTGGATGCGCTCCATCGACACGTTCGGCGCTCCTGCGGCCAGTGCCCAGGCCCTGGATAGAATCGCCATTCCGCGTTGTAACGACGACCATCCTTGCCGCATGGTGGTCGCGATGCCCCCCGCGAAGGAGGCCCGCTAGATGTCCATCAACATCGTTGCGCTCCTCCCCGAGTACATTCTTACCGTCACTGGCGTCCTGATTATGCTCATTGAGTCGGTGCTGAAGCCGGGTACCAGCCGCAAACCGCTCGGCTGGATGGCGATTGCGGGTACAGTCGCAACGGGCTTCGCCAGCTACTATCAGATCCGCCTTGGCGTTCTGACGGCTTTCAGTGGAACCATTCAGGTCGATCCATTCAGCATTTTCTTCCACCTGCTCATCGGCGCCGTGGTGGTGGCAACGCTGCTTGAGTCGCTCGATTATTTTGAAGGCAACGCCGGGCACGCGGGCGAGTATTTTGCGTTGGTCCTGTTTGGCGCTGTCGGCATGATGCTGATGACCTGCTCGGTCGAACTTCTGATGGTCTTCATCGGACTCGAAATCTCTTCCATCTCGACGTACATCATGGCGGGATTCCGCAAGGGGCAGGCGTCTGGTTCCGAGTCGTCCATCAAGTATTTCCTGCTCGGCTCGTTCGCTACGGCGTTTTTCCTGTACGGTGTCGCGCTCGCGTTCGGGGCAACCGGATCTACCAGCATCGCTGCTATTGCCGCGGGACTTGGCGGCAGCGCTACACCGCGCATGGCCTTTCTTGCGCTCGCGATGATGATCGTCGGGCTTGGTTTTAAAGTCTCCGCGGCGCCGTTCCATGTGTGGACTCCGGACGTGTACCAGGGCGCGCCCGCTCCGGTGGTCGGCCTGATGTCTACCGCGCCCAAGGCGGCCGCGTTTGCGGTTTTGCTGCGAATCACTTTTTCGGGTTTCCCGGTGATGGAGCATCGCTGGGGGATGCTGATATGGGTGCTTGCTGCGCTCTCGATGACGATCGGCAATCTCGGCGCGCTCAAGCAAAATGACGTCAAGCGCATGCTCGCCTACTCCAGCATCGCGCACGCTGGATACCTGCTGGTCGCCTTCACCGCGTTCCCGCGCGAGGGTATTGCGGCCGCGTGTTTCTACACCGCGTCCTACGCCGCGATGAACGTCGGCGCGTTCGCCGTGGTCACTCAGGTTGGCGGATACAACGAGACGCTGCGCACCGTCGAGGATTACCAGGGCCTGTCCATGCGGCGTCCGGTTCTCGCGGCGCTGCTCGGATTCTTCCTGCTGTCGCTCATCGGGATTCCGTTCACGGGCGGCTTCTTCGGCAAGTTCTACGTGTTTGCCGGTGCGCTCCAGGCCGGCCACGTGTGGCTTGGCGTCATCGGCCTGATCAACAGCGGCGTCGCCTGTTTCTACTATCTGAGACTTCTCGGATCGGTCTACACAAAACCTGAGGAGGCAGACTCGCTGCCGGTTGCTGTGCGCGTCGACGTTCCGCGTCCGATCAGCATCCCCGCGGCGATCGGCCTGGCCCTCACTGCGGCAGCCACGCTGATGCTGGGAATTCTTCCTGGCCGCATCCTCCACCTGGCTGATTACGCCAGTTGGAGCCTCAGCGAGAATGTGCAGAAGAGTGTCGCCGCCGAACCCGTGACTGCTCCCCAGATACTACCCGCCGATACGAAGTGATAATGAGCCGCAGCAAGCAGGCGCACATCATCCAGCTATGAGGTGTGAGCTATGAGCGCTTTAGTGTGGGCTTTTCGGGAGTGCCGGAAGCGGCAGATTGAATGGTGCGCCCGGAGCGATTCGAACGCCCGACCTACTGGTTCGTAGCCAGTTGCTCTATCCAGCTGAGCTACGGGCGCACATCTTATACGTCGCGGCTGTTATTGCCGCAACTCTTCAAGGATAAAGGATTCCGAGCCTTAGAGCAACCCGCTGCGACAACTTGCGGAAGCGCCCGTGTGACCGCTCAGTGGGTGGCTTGCGCGATCTCCTTGTGATGATGCGCGCGGTACACGTAATGGCCAATCAACCATCCGCCGGCTGCTCCAATCAGAACGTCGGTGGGAAAATGCTGCTGTCCCAGCACACGCGTCAAGCTCACGCCTGTTGCCGCCGAATAGACTCCCACCTGCGCCCATTTTGAGTGGTACTCCCCAGCAATCACGGCGGCGGACGCCCAGGAGATCATGCTGTGACCCGAGACAAAGGAGGAGTCCACTCCGGAGTTGCCGATGTAGAAGTTTCCTCGCCCATTATCTACCAGCGGGCGCTCCCGAAAAGTGGAAAGCTTGACAACTTCATCCACGACAAGGGCGTCGATCAAGGCCTCCGAACCCAGAAGGCCGCTCTCGGTTGCACGCTCGTTATGGCGCAACTTTCCCACGCCGAACAACGCGATCGGCGCGGCGATGAAACCATCACGAAGTGCATCCGACACGTTGGCATTCGCATTATTGAACGACGGATTCGAACTGACGACCTGGGTCATCGTGTGCGTATCGGTTGCGAAGGCCGCGATGGACGCTCCCGCAACGGGAATGAGCCACTTCAAATCGGCGGTGCGAATGTAGAGCGGCGCGATCGCAATATGACCGCCGTCGCGAAGGATGTTGCGTGGAAGTTTCGCTACCGTCACGACCGAGTGTTGTTCCCTGTCCAACTGATGTTCGGCCCCGCCAAAAGGGAGCTGCGGCGAAGGCGCGACCGGAAGCTGCGATGTGCTCTTGCTCGTGCCTTGCGGACCCGGCTGCTGCGGCTGCGAGTTGTCCGTCTGGGCGATCCCAGAGCGATTTAAAAGGGCGACCGCAGCGACGAGAAGAATGCAACGGATCGAGCTTGAGGTGTGATGCCGAGTTTGTTGCGAATCCATAGTGATGGCCGTCCAGTGTCCAGAACTCGTTGCCACTGAACGCTATGATGCGGTCTAGCGACGCGGAGGATTGCCGCGGTGTTGGGACTGTGGCGCTCCCGTTCTTAGACCCTGATCGAAAGTTCGCCACAGGGCTGTAACGGCGGAACACTGATTCACAGTGGTGGGCGAGGCAGGGCTCGAACCTGCAACCCCCGGCTTAGAAGGCCGGTGCTCTGTCCAGTTGAGCTACTCGCCCGATAGAGGGAGGCAACATTGATTGGCTAGATGACCGCCATCCCAAGTGTACCCGATGCTTCCCTGCCGGCCGATGATCCTAGACCAGAACACGACGGCTTATCGGCAGCGGTGCGCTCTTGGCAAACAGGTATTGGTCGATGGCTTCGGCGGCCTTGCGGCCTTCGGAGATCGCCCACACCACCAGAGACTGGCCGCGGCGCATGTCGCCCGCAGCGAAGACGCCTTCGATCGAAGTCATGTATTCCTGGTTCGTCGCCACGTTGCCTCGGTTGTCCAGCTTCAATCCGAGCTTCTCGATCATCCCCGAGTGCACTGGCCCGAGGAAGCCGAGAGCCAGCAGGACGAGGTCAGCTTCAACGGTGAACTCGGAGCCTGGAATCGGAGTGAACGACGGCGGCGGACCAACGCGAACTGCGTGCAACTGCTTGACGCGGCCCTGCTCGTCGCCGGTGAAGCTGATGCTGCTGATGCCCCAATCGCGGATGCCGCCCTCTTCGTGGCTGCTCTCGGTGCGCAACTGCACAGGCCACATCGGCCATGGCGTCGAAGCTGCGCGGGTGTCGGGTGGTTTGGGCATGATCTCGAATTGGTGGATGCTCTTCGCGCGTTGGCGCAGGCTGGTTCCCAGACAATCGGCGCCGGTGTCGCCACCACCGAGGATGACGA
>DASWCA010000173.1:0-4553 GCA_036390355.1 Acidobacteriaceae bacterium | reverse complement strand
ACTGGGCTGCCCATCCTTCGCAGTCGTACCGCGAACGGGGTCCCCGGCCAGCTTGCTGGCTGGGGTGGGAAGGGTGGGTTGCCTTGCATCGCCTAGCCCCGCAACCCCGCCTTCCGCGAACAACATCTCCGCTGGCCGCACCCGTCCCAATTCATCCACCATTTGCGACCAAGCCGTCGCGCCGGCAAACTCCGCTGCACGAAATTCACCCGTCGAGAGGTCCAGCATCGCCAGTCCCGCGCACGTCCCATTGCCCGAGCCCTGAACGCACACGCTGGCGAGCCAGTTGCTCTGCTCCGCCCCCAATCCCGAGTCGACCACCGTCCCCGGCGAAAGCACCCGTGTAACCTCCCGCCGCACAATCTTCTTCGTGAGCTTGGGATCCTCCATCTGCTCGCATAGCGCGACACGATAGCCTTTACGCAACAGCCGCTGAATGTATTGTTCCGCCGCGTGGTACGGAACCCCGCACATTGGCTGCTTCTTCTCGCGATCCCGCGCGGTCAGAGTTAGCTGCAACTCACGCGAGGCAACGATGGCGTCTTCGTAGAACAGCTCATAAAAATCGCCAATCCGGCAGAACATCAGGCACCCGGGATGGGCTTCCTTCGCCGCGAAATACTGCCGCATCACCGGCGTCTGTAAGTTCGCGTCGGCTGCGGCTACGCCTCCGCCCGCTTCGTTCGTCAGCCTGTCTGTCGCTTCCTTCGCCAAAATGCTCTCGCCCCGCCGGAATCGCCAGAATATCTTACTCACACCGGACGCTTCCATCTTTCCATGCATCTCGCTCTTGTCGCGGGATTTCGAATCATGTCCGCGCAACTCAAGCTCGCCGGCACGCCGCCGCGCGACCGAATCTTCGGATAACGCTTACCCCCACTTCGCGTCTCTAACTGGATATTGTCCGCTACCTGACATAGCGGGCCTCCAACACGCATCACAACCAGGGTAAAAAAGGAGCAGCACATGAATACCCAAAATTCCGAACTGAAAGGGAGAAAGATCGCCATCCTCGCAACCGACGGCTTCGAGCAGTCCGAACTCACCGAACCAAGGCAGAACCTCGAGAACGCCGGAGCCAAATGCGAGGTCCTCTCCATCCACGAGGGCAAGATCAAGGGGTGGAATAAGACCGACTGGGGAACTGCCATCAAGGTCGACCGCCTCGTCAACGATGCCAGACCGGGCGATTACGACGCCCTCGTCCTGCCCGGTGGCGTAATGAATCCCGACAATCTTCGCATGAACAAGCCCGCAGTCTCCTTCGTTCGCGAGTTTGCCAAAAGCGGCAAGCCTGTCGCGGCCATCTGCCACGGCCCACAGACCCTCATCGAAGCGGGAGTCGTCAAAGGCCACACCATGACCTCCTGGCCCTCCCTCCACACCGATCTGACCAACGCCGGCGCAAACTGGGTCGACCGCGAGGTCGTCACCGACGCCAATTTCATCACTAGCCGCAAGCCCGCAGACATCCCCGCCTTCTCCCATGCAATCACGCAAACCATCGTGCAGCTCGCACCCCAACTCGCCCGCGCGAGCTAATCCCTAAATCCCACCAAACCAGCGCTCCGTCCTCGCGGCGTGAGGAATTCGACCGCGAGGCGGAGCAATTCATTTCCGTTTGTCATTCTCATTTCTGTTTGTCATTCTGACCCTGAGCGTAGCTCACGAGGAAGAATCCCCTCAGATGATTACCGGTTAGCTCCGGCGACGCGCAAAAAGCGCTGAAAGCGCGACATATACCAGCCTGGGCCGAAGGCCCAGGTTGGTGCAGGGAAAGAGTGCTGAGGGCTGAAGGCCCGACATATAAGCTCTCGATCCGCGTACCGCCGGGATTCGCAGTGTCCCTCGGAACAAACCCACCGTTCCGCGTGACCAAGTACGCTGTGACAAACATCACAGCCTAAACGGTCCGCCTGGCTGACACTGGTACCAGATGCCCGTCACGCGGATTCAACTTTCGGAAGCATGGGCGCCCGATATACTGACTAGTGGCCCCATGACGCTTCTCTGGCTCCGACTCGCGGTTCTCCTGTACGGCATAGCGGCCCTCGCTGTGCTGCCCGCGGTCCTGTATGACCGTCCGCGTTGGCGCTTGCTGGCGGTTCCTGCCACCATTGCCGCGGTGCTCTTCCATTTCGTCTCGCTAGCGGAGACTCTGAACGCCGCCCACCACCGCCTCCCCGTGGAGGCCCACGAACTGCAATCGGTTCTTGCTCTTATCCTTGGGCTCGTATTTTTGTTCGTCTACGCGCGTTACCGCAGCCTGTCGCTCGGAATCTTTGTCCTGCCGATGGTCTTCATGCTGGCGATGCTCGCCGCCTTCCGGCCCGGCCAGGAGACCTTCTCCGCGCCCATCCGTACGGGCTGGATATTCTTCCACATCGTTCTTCTGCTCGCCGCTTACGCCGCGTTGGTTGTGTCCTTGCTCGCGTCGCTGCTCTACCTCATCCAGGAGCGCCGCCTGAAATCCAAGGCTGGCGGCAGCCATCGCTGGCTTCCTCCGCTCGACACCCCGCTGGAGACGATCGATCAGATCGCCCTCAAGACGCTGCTCTTCGGATTGCCGTGCATGACCGCGGGCCTGCTCATCGGCTCCGTCATCGCGCAGGAAGATTACGGTGCGAAGTACTTCAGCGACCCGAAGATTCTGCTGACATTCGGCCTCTGGCTCGCATACATTGCGATGATCTTTATCCGCCGGGCTTCCGGGCTTCGCGGCCGCCGCGCAGTCTATCTATCGAGCTTCGTCGTCCTCGTTGTCCTCTTCGTCTGGGCCGCCAACCAATTCTCCGCGGTTCACAGGTTCCCAACGCCATGAGCCTGAGCCAGCCACAGAGCCAGCGACTGACGCTTCTGAAGCGGTCCTCAGAGGCCGAGGTGGAGCACGCACCCGAGGGCTCGCTCGTCCTGGTCGGCGTCAACCACACCACCGCCCCCATCGAGATACGTGAGCGCCTCTCCATCCCCGCCACCCGTCTTGCCGACGCCATTCGCACGCTCTCCCATCAGCCGGGCGTCCGCGAAGCCCTCATCCTCTCCACCTGCAATCGCGTCGAGTTCGTCACCTTCCAGGAGCCAATTCAAGCCCCCGGCGCCGGCTCCGCCACGTCCAGCCTGCTGCGCTTCCTGCACGAGTACTTCGCAATTCCCGCTGCCACGGTCGAGCCTCATCTCTACGAGTTCCGCGAGCGCGAAGCCGTTCGACACCTCTTCCGCGTCGCCTCTTCACTGGACTCGATGGTGGTCGGCGAGCCGCAGATACTCGGCCAGGTCAAAGAGTCCTACACCGTCGCCCGCGAAGTGGGCGCCGTCTCCGGCACGCTTGAGCCGCTCCTCCAGCGCGCCTTCTCCGTCGCCAAACGAGTCCGCACCGAGACCCAGATCGGCAGCTCCTCCGTCTCCATCGCATCGGTCGCCGTCGACCTCGCGCGCAAGATCTTCGGGAGCCTGCAGGGCAAGACCGTCCTGCTCGTCGGCGCCGGCAAGATGTCCGAACTCGCCGCACGCCACCTCATCCAGCAGGGCGCAACCTCCATCCTGGTAGCCAACCGCACCCAGGAAAAGGCGGCGCTGATTGCCGGCCAGATCGCCGATCAAATCTCCGTGCAGGTCTCGCAGGATCCGGCCGCCATCGCATGCACCACAGAAGTGATCTCGTTCGAGCGCCTCCACGAGCAGGCCGGCCGCGCCGACATCGTCATCACCTCAACCGGATCCGAGGGGCACATCTTCACTCGCGCCCATGGCCAGCAATTCATCGAGCGCCGCCGCAACCGGCCCATGTTCTTCATCGACATCGCCGTCCCCCGCGACGTCGATCCGAAGATGAACGAGGTCGAGGGCTGCTTCGTCTACGACATCGACGACCTGCAGCAGGTCGCCGCCGCGCACCTCGCCGATCGCAGCCGCGAATCCGCCGCCGCCGAAAAGATCGTTAGCAGCGAAGTGGAAAAGTATCATCAGCGCCTGCAATCGCTGGACGCCGTGCCCGCCATCGTTGCCCTGCAGCAGAATGCCGAAAGCCTCCGCCAGGCTGAACTGGCCCGCGCCGCCAAGCGCCTCTCCACGCTCACACCGGACCAGCAGGCCGCCGTCGATGCGCTCACGCGCTCCCTCACTGCCAAGCTCCTCCACCCGCAAATCGTCGACCTCCGCAAGAAATCCGAATAGTGCCTCCGGCATCCGCTTTGCTTTCTGACATCACTCGCGCTACCATTGCGCCCGATGACAAACTCAGCGAATCAACTCACTCGACGCACATTACTTCGTACCGGGGCCCTCGCCACCGCAGCCACACTCCTTCCCTCCGCCGCAGAAGCAACGAGCCCGGCACAATTGCCGAAGCCCTCCGCGCCCACCGCGCTTCCCATTCGCCTCGGCATCGCAAGCTACACCTTCCGCAACTTCGATTCGGCGCACCTCGTCGACTTCATGCACAAGCTGAAGACGCCCTACCTGAACCTCAAGGACATGCACCTTCCCATGCAGCCCCTCGATCAGGTTGCCGCGAAAGCCGCCGAATACCGTGCCGCCGGTTTTACTCTCACCGC
>DASWCA010000172.1:0-33073 GCA_036390355.1 Acidobacteriaceae bacterium | reverse complement strand
CGACCACGTGTAGCCGATCGTTGCCGTCACATCTTTCGCCCTGCGCTGCAACTTCAGGTTCAGCGCGTTGTAATTCGAATAGCCGCTCCAGTCTTCGATGATCATCTGCCCAAAATTCTTGTAGGGCCTTCGACTCACACGGCCCGCGGTGGACTGGTTGGCCGCCGAGTTAGGATCGCAGCCATTCGCGAGAATGCACTGACTTGGCTGGTTCGCATTCGTCCTTATATTCAGGTGCGTCCCTTTATTCCCCACATACTCCAGAGTCGCGATCGTCTTCGAGCCCAGAGCCTGCTCCACTCCGAGCGACCAATCCTGGGCATACGGATTCAGCTTGCGAGGCGCCGCAATCTGCAGCAGTGAGTTGGCAAACGTCGCTGTCGTTACCGGTCCAACCGTCAACGGAGGAAACAGGCTGTCCGTGTAATAGATCAATCCCGTCCGCGTCGCAGGATTGTAGGGGCTCTGGTACAGCTGCACCGTAGCGTAGGGATACTGCGCCGTCGACGACACAAACTCGTTGGTCTGGAACGAGTCATAAAACATTCCGTATCCGCCTCGAATCGACGTGCCCGAGTTCTCGTACGGCCGGAACGCAAATCCGATACGCGGAGCGAACACATTCTTCCTTGCCGGCCCTGGCCCGCGCTGTCCGTTATACGTATAGAGCGAGCCTCCAAAGGTATTCACAACCGACTGGTTTGCCTCAAACAGCCCGCCGCCATTCGCCGGATTGAACCACGCCAGGTGGTTCTGCTCCTCGTACGGAATCGTGGAAAAGTCATAGCGCAGGCCCAGGTTCAACGTGAGCTTCGGGGTCACCTTCCAGTCGTCTGCAATGTAGGGCGCCCACGCCTTGAAATGCAGATGCACCGAGTTGCCCGTCTGCACGTTCGACACCGGTCCCGGCTGCGGAGCCTGCGCGGTAAACGCGGCTCCCAGCAGCATGTCCGCGATCTGGTTGTTCGTAATCGTTCCATTGAAGCTGTAAATGCCGAGCGGGTTGACCGTACTCTGCCGGTCGAGCACCACATCGCGCCACGCGAATCCGAACCCAATCGTATGCTTCCCGTGCGTATAAGACACGCCGTCCGACAGGTCCCACGCAGGCTGCAAGCTACCCGTAGGCAGATTCGACGGTCCCCCGACGCCGTTCAGCGTCTGTGTCGCGCTCCCGGCAGCAGTCAAGCCCAGCCCCGTGCTCAAACCGATCACCGGATAGTCCGCAGTGCTCATCTGGAAAGTATTGCCATACGCCAGCGACGAGGCATCGGCAGCACTCGCAACATATCCCAGCCGCAGCACCTGCGCCTCCAGATATCCCACGCGCGCCTGGTTCAGCAGGTTCGGCGTGAAGATGTGCGTCTCGGTAATTTGATAGTTGCGCGTCGCCTGGTTCTGCTGTTGGCTGGAATACTTCACCAGCGCCGGCATCAGCACAAAGACATCCGCCAGCGTCGCCCGCACGAACATCGAGTCCTTCGCGCCCAGCACCTGGTCGATGCGATACGTCTGCTGATCGGCCGTCACCTGCAACGGCGAATTGACCGTGTAGTTAAAGGAAGGATTCCCAATGACATTGGGTGTCGCGAACAGCTTGCTCGCCGCAAGCTTGCCCAGCCGCGAAAATCGGCTCGGCGGGATGACGTACGCGCCCGCGGCATTCTTCGCAAACGGAAGGCCGGTCGTCGGATCGATGATCGTAGCACTCGGGTTGGACGTGATCGTCGACAGCAGAAAGATGCCGTTCAACTCGTCGCTCGTCGGCATGAACCCATTCACCGTCTTCTGCGACCGGATTCGCTGCCCCTCATAATTCGCAAAGAAGAACGTCCTGTTGCGCCCACTGTAGATCTTCGGAAAAATCACCGGCCCACCCAGTGAGTAGCCAAACTGATTCTGCTTCAGCGGCGCCACCGGACTCGGGGCGAAGTTGAACCAGTCCCGGGCATCCACCGCGGTATTCCGAATGAACTCGAACACGCTGCCGTGGAGCGTGTTGGTTCCCGCACGCGTACTCAGATTCACTTGATTCGTTCCGAACCCATACTCCGCCGAGTAGTTCTTCGACTGCGTCTTGAACTCTTCCACCGCGTCCACCGAAATGTTGAAGGCGGGCGTCACATAACTCGTATCCGTAATCGTCGTCCCATCCAGCGTGTAGCTGTTCGAAGCGCTGACACCCCCGCCGATGCTGATCGCATCACCCACCCCATACCGGAACGTCGATTGCTCCCCGCCGGTCTGCACCGCGCCCGGCTCCAGGAAGAGCAGGCTCACAAAGCTGCGGCCATTTAACGGAAGATCGTTGACCTGCTTCCGTTCAATCACCTGTCCAATCGATGCCGAGTCCGTATCGAGCGTCAGCGCGTTCGCACTCACCTCCACCCGTTCGCTGACGCTTCCCACCGTCATCGCGACGTCCACCCGCACCGTCTGGTCCACCTGCAGGGTAATCGCGTTCCTGACCTCGGTCCGGAAACCTTCCTTCCCGGTGGTCACCCGATAGCCGCCCGGCAGCAGTAAGGTCGCGGTATAGTCGCCCGACTTGTCGGTCGTCAGCGTCCGCTTCTCCGCGGTACCCGTATTTTCGATAAGCACAGTCGCCCCGGAGACCACGGCTCCGGTCGAATCGGTGAGTCTGCCCGTAATGGTGCCGGTCGTATTCTGCGCTTCGATCTTTTTCGGGACCAGGCAAATTGTCAACAGCGCGAACATCGTCAGCACGCGTCCCACATTACGCATCGTCATACGTCACTCCTAAAAATGCAGTTCGTTACTGCCCGGCCCAATCCCACTCTCGAAAGCGGCATTCTGCGCGACCTCCCGAAAGCGGCATTCTGCGCTCTCTCCACGTCGTCATTCTGCGCGACGCGCAGAATCTCGGTAGTTGCATTTGTTGGGCCGCGACTTCCTGAAGGGCGAGCCGCGGTTCCAATGCTGCCAGGCCCAATCCCCTGCCTGATTCCCTGCATGCTATGGGGACGTTCAAGATTCGAGGCTGACCCTAGTCAGCCACCTGAGCCGGTGTCAAGCGCGCAAATGACCGATTAGAGCGATGGCAACAGATTCCGCTTAGCGGCTCCGGAATCGAGAGCTGCAAGCTCCCGGCATGATCGTGAAGTTCAATGTTTACAGCGTCGATTGGAGCATCTCGTGCAGACGAGGCTGTGTGTCGACCCGGAATGAATCATCACAGCAGTTCGCCGTGGATTCCGTTGACCGGAATGGCGGCCTGCCTGCTTGCCGCGATCGTCAAGTTCGAAGCTCTCGAACCTCCTGAGCCTCTGCACCGGCCAAAGTACCAAGGCAGCGCCCTGAGACAGGCTATGCGTGTCTCGAAGGATGATCTCAAGTGGCTCCTGGCGCAGGATAAGGTGACCCCACTGGCCCCTCAGAAACGCAGTCGCAAGCCCTAAGTCTGTGCCTGCCGCCCCCGATGCCGTCAATTCACCCAAATGATCCACCCACAGGAAATTTGCGGGGCCACAGCTCGCACAAAACTAATGGTCTATGCCGCCTTTCCCACAACCCACCCATTGACACCCAAATTACTATTAATAAAAGGGATTAAAGTGTCGTGCGTTGGTGTCGCAGGACCTTCATATCCCCACCCGGATCCAGATCTGCAGCAGCTTCTTTGACATCCAGAGCCGTCTCGTTTGGTATAGACCAACCGCCGTACTTTGCAGTTCTAAGCCCTGTAAAAGGCGTACTTTAGGACCTAAGTACGGGGGGCTAGTTCGGGGGGAGTTGTGCGGAGTTCCAGCCGCCGCCCAGCGCCATCTGGAGCTGGGCGCTGGCTACGACGCGGCGCGCGACGAGCGAAGCGGCGATTCGTTCGTCGGTCAACTGAATGGTCTGGTTGGTCAGAACCTCCAGGTAGGCGGCGAGTCCTCGGCGGTAGCGTAGCAGGGAGAGGTCGGTGCTATGCCTGGCTGCGTCGACCGCACGCTGTTGAACCACGGCTTCCTGCTCCAGCACGCGTAAGGCTGAGAGCTGGTCCTCGACATCGCGAAAGGCCGAGAGCACCTGCTGGCGGTAGAGTGCAGTGGCCTGCGCTCTTTCGGCGAGGGCAAAGTCGACCCGCGCCTTGCGCCGTCCGGCGTCATACAAGACTTCGCCTGCCGATGGTCCAACGTTCCATTCCGCATTGTCGGAGTTGAACAGGCGGCTGATCAGGTCGCTCTCGACGCCGGCCTGCGCACCCAGGGTGATGTTGGGGTAATACGCTGCTTTGGCGACGCCGATCTGGGCGTTTGCGGAGGCGACCCGGCGCTCGGCAGCCGCGATATCGGGCCTGCGCTCGAGCAGTTCGGAGGGCACACCGGTGGGCACCGGAGGCGGGTCGCCTGCCAGCGGCTGCTCGGCGATGTGGAATCCGGTTGCCGGTACGCCTACGAGGACGGCGATCGCGTGCTCGAACTGCGCGCGCTGCACTCCCAGGTCGATGAGTTGCGCCCGCGTCTCTTCCAGTTGCGCCTGGGCCTGCGCGACATCACTTTCGGTGCTCACTCCGCCGTTGAGGCGAACCTGCGTGAGCTGGAGCGTCTGCGTGTAGGCGTCGAGTGTGCTGCGCAGCAACTGGGCCTGCAGGTCGATGCCGCGAAGCTGGAAATAGCTGACCGCGAGAATTCCCTGAAGGCTCAGGCGTGTGTTGGCGAGATCGGCCGCGGACGCCTGTGCGTTGGCTGTGGTGGACTCGACCTGGCGGCGAATGCCTCCCCAAAGATCCGGCTCCCAGGAGATGCTGAGCGGAATCAGAAAGTCCCAGTAATCGGTCGATGTGGTTGAGATCCGCAGCGGCTTGTTCGCAGCAACGCGGTTACGAGTGGCTGCGCCGCCGATGGCTACGGTTGGATAAAGCGCCGACCGGTTTTCGCGGACGAGGTCGTGGGCCTGCTCATAGACGTGGAGCGCGGCCTCGATGCTCTGGTTCGCCGACGCACAGCGCTGTTCCAGGTCATTCAGCTCGGGATTGCCATAGATCGTCCACCACGCGCCGCGGTCTGCGCCGTCGGCAGGTTTGGCGGAGGCCCAGTCGCCATTGTGGCCGTTGTCGGAATACGAAGGCGGCGCGGGCATGGCCGGCGCTCTGTAGTTCGGGCCGACCTTGCACCCGCCCGCCGCCAGGGCGGTGAGCATCGCAGCCGCGATATGAAGTTTGCAATGCTTCATGGATTGCTCTCCCCGGGTTGATTCGGGCGGTGGTTTTCCGGGGTGATGACACGCACCTGTTCGCCCTCGGTGAGGGAGTCGGGCGGGTTGGCGATGACGGATTGACCCGGCGCCAGGCCGCTGAGAATTTCCATGGTCGAGCCGGAGTCGCGGCCCGGTGTTACGCGCACGATGTGGGCGTGCTGGCCGGAGTCGACGACGGCGACGTGGAGACCATCGGGCTCGAGGATCAGCGCGCTGACGGGAACGATCAGGGCGGGTGCGGGGTTCGCCACGGTCAAGTGAACCTCTGTGTAGCTGCCGGGCAACAGCTCGCCCGACCGGTTGTCCACGTCTACTTCGGCGAGCAGGGTACGCGTCGCGGGATCGAGGGCACTCGACGATCGCACCAGCTTACCGCGGAAGACCCGGCCTGGATATTGGGGCAGAGTCAGCGTGGCGGTGACGCCGTTCTTTGCATCCGGCGCATACACCTGGGGCACATTGATGAAGACGCGGAGGGTCTGGATCGCGGAGATATCGAAGACTTCCTTGACGCCAGAGATGGTTCCGGCACCGGCAGTGTTCGTGCTTCCAGAGGCGGTGATCAACTGGCCGATGTCGAGGTTTCGGGCCGTGATGACGCCGTCGAAGGGCGCTTCGATGCGCTCGAACGACTGCAACTGTTCGAGCCTGCGCACATTGGCCTCCGCGGAGGTCACCTGGGTATTTCGCATTTCGAGCTGCGATGCCGCGTTATCTGTGTCCTGTTGCGAGACGGCATTCTGACCGATCAGTCCCTGGTAGCGGTTCGCAGTGACCTTTGCGATTGAAGCGTTGCTTTGAGCGGTTGCGAGGTCCGCCTTCGCCTGCGCGAGCTGCTGATCGAGCTCGGGCGTCTCGATGGTGGCGAGGAGTTCGCCTTTGCGCACATGGGTGCCGATGTCGTGATACCAGGCTTTGACGTAGCCTGTGGTTCGCGCATAGATGGGCGCGAGCGTGAATGCCTGCATATTGCCCGGCAGCACGATCTCTGTCGCATTCTTCTCGAAGACAGGCTGTGCCAGCGAGACCGGCGGCGCGGCCACCGTGCCTGTATAGCTCGCAAGTTGCGCATCGGCATGTTTGCGCTCGACGATGCCAACGGCAGCGATCACGGCGGCGACGATCAACACAAAGGCGAACAGCACAAACAGAGGCCCGCGCGAGGCTGTCTTTCTTTGTTCACTGCCATTGCCCGCGTTGGGTGGCCTTGCGGTCTCCTCGCGATTTTCAGACATATTCGATTCTCCGGCGTTCATAACTGCGTCTCCGCGCAGGTTGTGCGCACTGATTCGGCTGATCGTGTCCAGTAGTCAATGTTCATGCCTGGACCTCGTCGATATCCTCTGGATTACTTTGCACGACCGGCGCGTCGTTGCGGTGCATCAAGGAAAAGAAGACCGGCACGAAGGTCAATGTGCCGAAGGTCGCCAGCAGCAAGCCTCCGATAACGGCACGGCCGAGTGGCGCATTCTGTTCGCCGCCATCGCCCAGTCCGAGAGCCATCGGAACCATACCGATGATCATCGCCAGCGCCGTCATGATGACCGGGCGGAAGCGTGTGAACCCCGAGTTGAGCGCTGCATCCAGGGCGCTGACGCCAAGCGCCATCTGTTCCTTCGCGAAGCTGACGACGAGGATGGAGTTCGCCGTCGCCACGCCCATGCACATGATGGCGCCGGTGAGTGCGGGGACGCTGATGTGGGTCCCGGTGACGAAGAGCATCCATACGATTCCGGCAAGCGCGCCGGGCAGTGCGGCGATGATGATGAAGGGATCGAGCCAGCTCTGGAAGTTCACGACGATGAGCGCGTAGACGAGGACAATCGAGAACAGTAGTCCGTAGACAAGTCCCTGGAACGAGCTGTGCATGGTCTGAATCTGGCCGCGCAGAAACATCTGGCTGCCGCGCGGCAGCTTCGCATTGGTGTCGCGCATGATCTGCTCGATCTTAGCGGCGACGCTGGCGAGGTCCGTGCCCTCGACCGCGCCGTAGACGTCGATGATAGGTTGCGCGTTGTAGTGGCTCAACGTGCCGGCTTCGGTGCCTCTGACGATGGATGCGAGATTGCCGAGAATCTGCGGTTGCGAAGTGCTATTTGCGATCGGGAAATTTTGCAGCTCCTGCAGGTTCTTGACGTCGTACTGCGGAGTCTGCACGGCGATGTTGTAGCTGACGTGATTCTGCAAATTGAGAAAGAACGTGGGGCTTGTCTGGAAGCTGCCGCTCAGGCTGGTGAGCAGATCCTGCGCGATTTCTCTCTGACTGTAGCCGACCTGCTGGGCGCGCGTGCGATCGACGTTGACGGTCCACTTCGGCAGATTGAACGGCTGTTGGATGCGGAGATCGGTGGTGCCGGGGATATGGCTGATCTGCTGCATCAATTGCTCGGCCAGCGCGCGGTTCTGGTCCACTTGCAGGCCGGCGACTTGCAAGTCGATCTGCGCAGGCAGGCCGAAGTTCAGAATCTGGCTCACCATGTCGGTCGGCAGGTAATAGAACTCGGTGCCGGGGAATTTCTGCGTCAGCTTGTCGCGCAGAGCATGGGTGTACTCGGCTGTGGGGCGATGCTTTCCGGCGAGCGAGACGAGAATGTCCGCGTCGGCTGTGCCTACCGGCGCCGAGTTCGAGTAGGAGAGATTCAATCCGGAGTAGGGGAGGCCGATGTTGTCGATGATCGTGCCGAGTTCCGAATTCGGGATCTCTTGCCGAATTACGTTCTCAATCTGGTCGCAGAGTCGCGCGGTATCTTCGATGCGGGTTCCGGTGTGTGCCCGTACATGTAGCTTGAATTGGCCGCCGTCTACGGAAGGGAAGAAATCCTGTCCGAGCCATGGATAGAGCAGTGCCAGCGACACTACCCAGAACGCCACGATGGAGATCAGGAATGCGCCTCGATATTCGAGGCAAAGGCTGAGCACTCCGTGGTACCAGTTGCGCAGCTTTTCGAAGTAATGTTCGAAGGTGATCTGGAAGCGGGTGAAGGGATTGCGACTGGCGCGCGCCTGTTCTGCGCGGTCGTGTTCATGCCCCTTGAGCAGATACTTCGCCATGGTCGGCACAATTGTGCGCGACAGGAAATATGAGGCGAGCATGGCGAAGACGACCGCCTCGGCCAAGGGGACGAAGAGGTACTTGGCTACGCCGCTGAGGAAGAACATGGGGACGAAGACGATGCAGATCGAGATGGTGGAGACGAAGGCGGGGACTGCAATCTGCGCGGCTCCATCGAGGATCGCGCGTTCGACTTCCTTGCCTTCTTCGAGATAGCGCTCAATGTTTTCGATGGTTACAGTGGCGTCGTCGACGAGGATGCCGACGGCGAGCGCCAGACCGCCGAGGGTCATGATGTTGATCGTCTGGCCAAGCGCGGAGAGCATCAGCAGAGAGCAGATGACGGACAACGGAATCGATACCGCGATGATGACCGTGGAGCGCCAGTTTCCGAGGAAGACGAGGATCATGATCGCGGTGAGACAGGCCGCGATGATTGCTTCGCGCACAACACCACTGATGGCCGACCTGACAAAGACCGACTGGTCGGCGACCGGCCGTATCTCAAGAGCCGGGGGAAGTTGCGCCTTGATCATCGGCAACTGCGCAATCACGTTCTTAATGATGTCGAGCGTGGAAGCGTTGCCCGTTTTCTGGATGGTCATCAGCGCGGATCGCTGCCCGTCGGTGCGTACGATGTTGGTCTGCGGAGGGAATCCGTCGCGAACGTTGGCGACGTCGTGGATGTAGATGGTGGCGCCGTTCACGGTCTTGATGGGCAGGTTGTTGAGCTCGTCGATGGTCGCCGCAGTGCTGTTGGATTCGACCTGGTAGTCGACCTCGCCCATCTTCACTTCGCCGGCGGGAAGGATGATGTTTTGCGCGCCGACCGCGGCGACTACGTCGGATGCGGAGAGCCCGTGGGCTTGCAACTTCTGGGTGTCGATGTCGACTTGTACCTGCCTCTGCTTACCGCCGTAGGGGAACGGGATGGAGGCGCCTTGGACCGTGGCCAGTTGGGTGCGAATGAAGTTCGATCCGTAATCGAACAGTTGCTGCTCGGTGAGGCCCTTGCCGGAGAGTCCGAGTTGCAGGACGGGAACGCTGGACGCGCTGTACTGAATGACCAGGGGAGGGTTGGTGCCCTGGGGAAACTGGCGCAGGTTGGTCTGCGCGCTGGCCGTGACCTGCGCGACCGCCTGCGAGATATTGACCGAGGGGCGGAAGAATATCTTGACGACTGAGACACCGTTCAGCGTCTGCGATTCGGTGTGCTCAATGTCGTTGACGGTCGTGGTCAGGTTGCGCTCGAACTGGACCACGATGCGGTCGTTCAATTGCTGCGGCGAAAATCCCGCATAGTTCCACACCACGGACACGACCGGAATATCGATCGTGGGAAAGATATCGACAGGCGTGCGCAGAATGACGACTGGACCCAGGAGGAACAGCAGAAGCGACAGCACGACAAATGTGTATGGTCTCCTGAGTGCGAGACGGACAATCCACATCAAAACTCCTTTGGCCGAGAGCCCGATCGGTGGTAACCGACCGAGCCTTTGAACGATTGCCGGAGTGGGCCGGGCGAGAAAGCGAAGTTTCGGGCGAGAGTGTTGCTAGACGAGCCGTTCAGTATTAGACGATAGCACTTCTTCATAAGATTCAGTGCTCCGAGTTGGAGGCATCCGGCTTCGATCGCGCGGGGCGGTAGCGCGGGCGATGCAAGCCTCCGAAGACTGTCTTGACGATCGCCTCCGAATCCCGGTCGCCGACCGAGCCGTGTCCCGCGAGCAAGCGAAAGATCATCGGCCCATAGATCAGGTCGAGGACGATTTCGCTGTCGATCTCTTCGCGAATTTCGCCGCGGTCCACGCCCCTCTGCCACATCACGCGGGCGGTGTCGCGTCTTGCAAAAAGAAAGCGCTCGCGAAAGAGCGCGAGGAATTCCGGGTCGCTCTGTCCTTCCGCCAGGAATTGGCTGAAGAGCCGGCCCAGCGGACTTGTATAGAAAGCCATGACGGATTTGAGTTGTTCGGTGAAGTCCTGTTCGGCGGATCCGGTATCCGGCATTGCGACCAGCTCGGTCATTCCGGCGAGGTATGCGTCCAGCGCAACGAGACTCTTATTGGGCCACCATTTATAGATGGTGGCCTTGCTGACGCCTGCGCGCCGTGCGATTGCGTCGGCGGTCACCTTGCGGAGCGGTTGGCGTTCCAACAGATAGAGAGTTGCCTTGAGAATTGCGGCTTCAGCTTCAACGCTTCGGTGGCGTCCGCGAGGCTTCGGTTCGCTGGCGGGTTCGGATGGATTCACCCTTGAGATTTTGCAACTCCTGGTTCCGTCATGGATTGAGAAGGCGCGCAGTTCCACAACGCGGAAGATACGAACTCGCCGATTTTACTAAACTATACGTCCAGTCCACAATAATTGCTCTTTCATGACAGTCCGCTCCCGCCGCTGCATGTCGCTGTCAGGTCATTTTCCTGTCAGGATTTTGCATTCGATTGGAAATATCTTTGGACTCAGGAGTAGAGTGTTTTGGCCGGGTCAAATAAAATAGATGGCCCCCCTAGAACAAACACTGAGAGTCGTGCAATAAAGGATCAACAGTTTCTGCGATTCGCCGAGATGTGAGAGCTGCAAGCAATCGGACGTGCTGAGGCAGGTAAGTAGCGCTGGATCGGACTCGATTTAGTTTTTGTTCCATGCGGATTTAGGTTGTGGATGCGAAACGTTCTCGATATGTGCTGTTGCCGTAATTCTAAGGCTTTGAAGAGGTGTCAACGATGCTATCTTCTCTCCGTCCATTCGTTGTGGCAGCAGGGGCAGTCTTCAGCCTGAGTATTTGCGCCTGCGTGTTTTCCGGCACGGCCCACGCAGCTTCCGGCTCCAGCAGTGCGGATACGGTACCGGTTCGGGTTGCGCCCTTGCCCCCTCAGGCTGTTGCGGCGAAGGTCATGATTCCGGGTCCGCTGCGATCTTTTCTTCGAATGGCCGGCATCAGCCAAGAGGCTCCGCACGATGATGTGCTGCCATTGCTGTCCCGGAACAGCTATTTGCTGGGTTACGGGGAAAACACGCAGACGGAATACCTGCGGTTGCTGAACCGCTATCTGCATCAGGCTCGTGAGCTACAGATCCTGGCGGGAAAAACCGGCACCATCACTGTTGCGACGTGCAACGATGCGGGGACCCTGCTGAGTGTTCTTGGATACCGGTTGCGCGAAGGATGCGGCACGAAGGACCTGGTGCTCGAAACGACGAATGCGACGCGGGCGTTTCTCACTATCGACTCCGGGTTCCCGCTCACCGACCTCGAAGAGTCGCTGCAGAAAGGCGTTCCCTTCAACTACCCCTATCCGGCCACCTGGGTCCCTGTCCTCTTTAACGAGAGCGATTGGCTTTCTCTGAGCGCGGACCGGCGAGGCGGCTTCCAGAGTCTTGTCGATGTGATTGTGAACGATCAACAGATCGCGCGACTTTATTGGGCAATGGCGCGCAGCGATTCGGAGACCAGCGCCGCGTTGCAACGCTCTCCAGGGCTGAAGAGACTGCTTCCGTGGGCTCCTACTCTTGACTTCTATGGAAGCCAGATCTGCATTCGCAATGGACGCATCGTGTTGCCGGGCGGAGCGAGTGCCGAACCGATGTGGAAGGAATTGGTAGGTGCGGGTGCTGACTCTCCCGGAGACTTTGTCACCCACCTGATCGCGAAGGACAATGGCTGGCTGGCTGCGTATTTCGATGCCTTGTCACGCGTCGGCCCGGCACAGCAGAGTCATCTCGTCCAGACTCCGCGCCTGAAGCATTTGTATGAAGCCTTCCGCGCGGCGGACCCGGACTCCTCCGCCACGAGGGGCGTATTCCGCAAGGCGCCTGACCTTCTGGTCCTCTTTACCCGCGTCGAATGGGAGCCTGATGGCCAAATGCACGTCCCCGGAGGCCTCGACGTCTGGAAGCAGGTGATTCGCCAGAAGTCCGACTCCAAAGTAACTCGCGACTGGAGCAAGCGAATCCGGGACCTGCAAAGTTCTGAGCAGTTGCTCGAAGCGATGGCGGCGTATTCTCGCGTGGAAACCGATTGCGGTCCCCTGCAGATTTATCTGATGCTGAGCGAACTGGATAGCGGTCGCACTCCACAGACGCGCCTGTCCGCGGAGACCGTCCGCCTGCTGGCCAGCCGATATTCGCAGTTGAGCAACTGGTATCTGACCTTTACGGAGTTTCCCGAGCTGAGTGACCAGGCGATCGCCCGGTTTATCACTATCTCGGAATCGATCGACAAGATCTCCAACCAGGCTCTGCGCGGAAACTCTCTGGGCGCGTTCCAGGCCAACGTCGGAATGTGGCAGATTCTTGCCCGGCAGGGAGAGATTGCGAACGCACAACTGGATTCGTCATGGAAGAGCATGATTGAGCCGTTCGCAAAGATCTCGTCCTCCGGACAACTCCTTGACGCATCCCGGACCTCTATCGGCGCACTCACGCTGGCGGCAACCGGCAAGGCCGGGGCTTCCCAGGATGAGCTCGTCGAACTGCTCGCGGGACCTCCCCAGGACAGCCCGGATGGCCAGCGTGTGCACGCTGCTCTGGCTGGAAGAATCCGCTCGGTCCTGAATGACCAGCGCCTGGTTTCCATCGATACGCTCTTCTCCCTCAGCGATGGTCTGTCTGAAATGGCGCAGGGAAAGCCCGCGAATGACAGACTGCTCACGCTCGCGGGCGAACTCCGCGACTTCGAGCTTCCACGGCAGATCTTCAGCAAGAGTGAGAAGGTCGAGTGGGCGCCAAGAGCGAACACAGGCCACCACGCGGAGTTGCAGATCAGAACGGATTTGACGAAGGTGATCAAGCCGGCGGGCACGCGGCCGCAGTTGGAAGCGGCTCGAGGGCAACTGGCCCCGCTTTTGCGGGATACACTGGTCGGGTTGAATTATGCGTACTACGAACCGCCCGATGCGCAGATTCTCCATATCAATCCGCTATTCGTCCGATCGCACGACTTTCTGGGAATTACCGTGATTGGCTCGGAACGGCTGTGGCAGGCACCCATGTTGATCGGCGCAGGCGTGTCGGCCGGCGGCGGCGGCTATCTGATGGGATCACTGGCGGACTTGCCCTACGCGCTGGCGTCGTCGGAGCAGGATATGATCGCTCCGGAGAATGTTCAGGCCTTGATCTGGAAAGAACTGGCTCCCGAACTCCTGTCCGACGCGGTCCTGGCGCGCTGGTGGAACGTAACCCCAAATGAACTTCATGCGGTCGCGCTCTATCAACAGTTCGGAGAAGACCTGCTGAACGCATCGTCGAAGAACGGGGAGCTGCGAGGCAAGGTGGTCGACATTCTTTCCGATCGCATGGAGCCGCAACGGCTGAATCCTGTTGAAGCGGCTTTGCAGCGTCCGGACGGCCTCGCTGCTGTTTTGCCGCAGATGATGCCGGCAGACACCTTCTATCTCGGCACCGAATATCAAAAGCGATTTCCTGGCGACGTAGCTTCCCTCGGGAAGACAGGGACACAACTGGACGATCTTGCGCATCGCTATCCCAAAGAAATCAATTGGGATCGCCTGTCGAAGGACTTTGGCATTCCGCATCCTACACTGGCGCAGACAAACGCTCGCGAACTGCTGAATGTGAAGCCATTCCCGTTCTACGGTGCGTTTTCAGGCCGTCTCTTCGGCGAGCGATGGGAGTCCGGAAATCTATACTGGGCTCGCCTGGCGGACCAGATGGGCTACTCGCCGGTGATGCTGAACCGCCTGGTCCCCGAGTTGACTCGCCATATGATTGCGAAGATCTTTGCCACGGATCTCGAGGATTGGCCCGCGGTACTGCGCGCGATGCAGCAGACCGGAGACGATCTTCGTCAGGGCAAGATTGTTTTGTTACCGGCTTCGAACACAACTTCTTCATTGGAGCGTACGACAAAAGATGGCAACGTACAGTAGGGGGATCATGGCAAAGCGGGCCTTGTTGTTTCTCTGTTTGATTGCTGTTCCACTTTCCGGTGGCCGCCATGGAGCGTCCGCTCAGGACAACTCGCGCATTCAGGTGAACGTCGTTCTGGTGCAACTGAGCGTCGCGGTGACCGACCGCAAGGGAAACTATGTCAGCGGACTTCATCCTGAGGATTTTGCGATCTATGAGGACAAGATCCAGGAGAAGGCCGCGACCTTCGAAGAAGGGAACGAACCTCGCGTCTCGCTGCTGAACAACAATAAGGCCGCATCGGACTCGAGCCCCTTCTCGCAGAGCGGAGGACAAGCCGGACAGGAAGGTCCGGGTTCGGACGTTGCGCGATTTGCCGGGGCGAACGTCTTTATCCTGTTCGACACCAGCAACTACATGTACCGGGGATTCGTTTTCGCGCAAGATGCGATTGCCGACTTCGTCCGCTCGCTGGAGGGCGTGAATAAGGTGGCCATCTATTCCTATAGCCGCGATCTTTCCCGGGTTGCGATGCTTACGCCGGACCGCTCGCAAGTCTTGCGCGGGCTGCGGAACACCGTCGCCGGAGATGACGCGGCACTCTATAACAGCCTTCTGCTAACAGTGAAGGATGCCGCTCCGCTGACGGGACGAAAGGCCATCGTGGTCTTTTCCAACGGCCCCGACAACGCGAGCCTGGTGCCACCGGAGGACGTCGCTGAGCTGGCCCAATCCACCGGGACCATCATCTATATGATCAGCACCCGGCAAGCGCAGTCAGAGCCGATTTCGACCGCCGTCTTCGAGCGCATGAGCAAGGCGACGGGCGGTAAGGCCTACTTCTCCAAGGACTGGAAGGATCAGAAGAAGGCGTTTGCGGCGATCCGCGACGACCTTGCACACCTCTATGCGCTTAGCTACTATCCCCAGTCAAATCCCAACCGGGGATGGCGGACGATCAGTGTGAAACTTGTAGGTAAGAACTTGCAGCAGTATCACATACGAACCCGGACCGGATATCGCCTGTTGCAGACCCAGGCGTCCGCGGCCGGGTTCTCGCCCCAGCAGTAGAGGTTCGGCCCGCCTGTGACTGCCATCACCAGCCACAGGTGCGGCGAGGGTGTATAAATTCTCTATAGACTATGGGACGTCTTGCCAAGACCGCGTTGCTGGTGCTTCTGCTGACACTCTCAGGAGTGCCTGGCGTTGCATTGCAACTTTGCGCGAAGTCTGCGGGAGCCCAGGCGCACGCATGTTGCATGGGGCATCGGAATCAGCAGCAGATGTCTGACTCAGGCGCCGGCGGATCGACCGCGCAGGCGAAGACGGCTTCCTGCTGCAAAGTTGCCCCAGCGCCGTCGGTGCCGCCTCAGGCTGCGTGGCCTTCCACAGGCTCCAGGGATGTGGCGAATGCTCCGCAGGCAACGAGCGGCTTCCTTCTCTCCGTACCGCCTACCCGCGTGGATCGCGGGACTCCGCATCTGGCGAGGGCTCTGAAGCCGCCAGCTCCCGCCATGCTCTGCACCTTCCTAATTTAACTCTGCCCCTCGTCCGAAGCCCTCAGACCATTTCCAGGTCTGTGGTGTTTTCTATTTTCGACTAAGGGAGCATTTCATGAGAATTACAAGGATCCTATTGATCCTCGTGGTCCTGCTGTTCTTGCCAGCGCTGACTGGGCTGGCACAGGACGATAAGACGGCAGCACCGGCGGCGTCTGTCGATGTGCGGACGGATCAGCAGCCGGCGCAAAAGCTTCTGGTGCTCGACGATGTGGTCCGCGAGGCGCTGGAGAAGAACCCCGAAGCACAGAGCGCGCTGCACACCGTCAACGCTCTCGCGAGGCGCGTGCCCCAGGCAAAATCCTTTCCCGATCCGATGGTGTCGGTGGGGTGGGCGGGCAATCTGGCTCCCTTCAGCGTGATGCAGGGCGACAGCTCAAGCTATCGCGGCGTGACTGTTTCCGAGCAGATTCCGTACCCGGGCAAACTGAAGCTGCGCGGTCAGATCGCGAGCAAGGAGGCTGAAGCCGCGCAAACTGACTACGAAGCTGTGCGGCGAAAAATAGCCGCCGGAGTCAAGGCTGCGTATTACGACTACTTCTACTACGACAAGGCTATCCAAACGACGAAGCGCAACAAGGAGCTTCTTGAAAAGCTCTCGAAGATTGCCGAGGCACGCTATCGGGTAGGCAAGGCCATGCAGGCCGACGTGCTGCGGTCGCAGATCGAGATTTCGCTGCTGATCGAGAAGCTCACCGTGCTCGAACAGCAGCGGGATACGGCACAGGCAAGGCTGAACGTGTTCATGGTCCGCCCGCCCGAGTCTCCGTTGCCTGCTGCTGCCGAGGTTGAGCCCGCGACCATCCGCTACTCGCTCGACGAACTGTACACGCTGGCGGAGAACAATGATCCCACCGTCCTGCGCAACAAGAAGATGGTGGAAAATGGCCAACTCGGCGTGGACCTGGCGCAGAGAGAATACCGGCCGGACTTCGGTGTGAGCTACATGTTTCAACAGCGCTCGGCTCAACCCGATATGAACGGGATTACGTTTAGCGTGAGCATCCCGGTCTTCTACAAAACGAAGCAGCGTCAAGGTGTGGCCGAGGCGAGCGAGAATCTGCTCGGCGCCGAGAAGATGCGCGACAACCGTCTGAACGAAGTGAAGTTCGAGTTGAAGCAGCAGTATCTGAGCGCGAAGGCTTCAGAGCGGCTGCTGACACTGTATGCACAGGGAGTCGTTCCGCAATCGTCGCTGGCTCTCGAATCTTCGATGGCTTCCTACCAGGTGGGAAGCGTCGATTTTCTTTCGCTTCTCAGCAACTTTACGACACTTCTCAACTACGAGACGGACTACTACCGGCAGCTCGCGGACTATCAAACTGCGCTGGCACGCATTGAGGTGCTGACCGGCTCGGATGTGACCGGGCCACCGATTGCTACGCCTCCTGCATTAATTTCTGGCGCGACGATGGAGGTGAATTAAATGTCTATGAACCACTCACCTAAGAGAATTATTACCGGCATCCTTCTCGCGCTGGCGCTTGGAGTTGTTTACGCCGGGGCGACGCATCGCTGGTTTGGCGGCGCAGGAAGGGGCACGACCGTTTCCGCGAGTTCGAATGATCCGCGGAAGGTTGTCTTCTGGTACGACGCCATGAATCCGCAGCACCATTACGATCATGCCGGCAAGGCTCCGGACGGAATGGACCTGGTTCCTCAATATGCGGATCAGACGGCGTCGCCCGCAGGTCCCGCAGCTGATGTGAATAAGATGCCTGGCGCTCCGGTGAAAGACGGCGATCGCAAAGTTCTCTACTGGTATGACCCGATGCATCCTGCTTACAAGTCCGACAAGCCTGGAGTGGCTCCGGACTGCGGCATGACGCTTGTCCCGAAATATGCGGATGAGCAAGCCATGGCCAGGATGCCCGCGGGGACGGTATCGATCTCGCCGGAGAAGCAGGTGCTCGCAGGCGTACGTACGGCAGTCGTTGAGCGCAAGCCGTTGGCCCGGGACATTCGCACCACGGCGCAGATCGTCGCGGACGAGACCCGCATCGCTCATGTCCACGTGAAGGTGGCCGGATTCATTCAGAAAGTCTACGTGGACTTCGTGGGTCAACAGGTAAAGAAAGGTCAACCGCTCTTTACGCTTTACAGCCCGGATCTGGTTTCGACGCAAGAGGAATATCTGATCGCGAAGCGCGGGAACGCGACGCTTGGCAATGCTCCCTTTCAGGAAATATCCGAGGGATCGAAATCGCTCCTGCAATCGGCGCGGCAGCGGCTCAAATTGTGGGACATATCGGATGACCAGATCAAGGAACTCGATGAGACCGGCAAGGTGAGTAAGTACCTTACGTTCTATTCGCCGATCACGGGCTTCGTCACGGACCGCAAGGTGTTTCCGCAGACCTCGGTTACACCGGATACCGAACTCTACACGGTGTCCGACCTGTCTACGGTGTGGGCTGACGCTGACATTTACGAATACGAGGTTCCCTTCGTCCATCTCGGCCAGCGAGTCACGCTCACTCTGAGCTATTACCCAGGCAAGACCTATACGGGGAACATCTCGTTCGTCTATCCCACTGTCGATCCGCAGACTCGGACGGTGAAGGTGCGCATTCAGCTTCCCAATCCAGGCTTTCTGTTAAAGCCGCAGATGTTCGCGGATGCGCAAGTTCGAGTTGATTACGGAACGAAGACCTTCGTTCCCGAAGCAGCGGTTCTCAACTCGGGGACGGAACAGCACGTCTTCGTCGTTCACAATGGCGGCCTGTTCGAACCTCGCAAGGTTTCCGTCGGCCCGGTAGTGGACGGCAATGCCGTGATCCTTTCAGGGCTGAAGGCCGGCGAGACGATTGTCGTCTCCGGAAACTTCCTGATCGACTCTGAAAGCGGACTCAAGAACGCAATGAACGGGATGTCGCACTAAGGAGAATGGCCATGAGCTCTCGACGCATCGCACTGACGGCAACGTTGCTGATCCTGATTGGCGCAGGCGTGTTTGGCTGGTTCAGGCTTGTCGCTCATCCGGCTCCGACTACGTGCGGCTACTGCCTGCGGCCCTTGCACGCGAATCTGAAGGTGACGGCGGAGATTGATGGGAAGAGGGCTGAAGTCTGCTGCCCCCGTTGCGCGATCACGGAGGCGAATCAGCAGCGCAAGCGCTTGCGCCTGATCACTGTGCATGACTACAGCACTGGCAAAGCGATGGCGCCTGAAGGCGCATGGTATGTCGAAGGCAGCCGCGTCGTCGCATGCACCCACACCGGGATGCACATGGACGAGATGAAAGAGACCCAGGAGATGGCGTACGACCGGTGCTCGCCGGGAACCTTGACGTTTGCGACAAGACAACAGGCTGAAGACTTTGGTTCGGCGAACGGCGGCACGACCATCTCGTTTGAGCAACTGATGAGCGAGGCGCGATTCCAATGATGGACAGGATTATTGATTTCAGCGACAAGAACAGGTTCCTGATCTTCCTCTTCGTGACGGTCGCGATTCTGCTAGGTTGGAACGCGATGAAGAACACGAAGCTTGACGCAATTCCCGATCTTTCGGACACACAGGTAATCGTCTATGCAAAGTGGGACCGCAGTCCCGACATCATGGAGGATCAGGTCTCCTATCCGATCACGTCGGCGCTGCTCGGATTGCCCAAGGTCAAGGACATTCGCGCCTTCTCCGACTTTGGCTACTCGTATATCTACATCATCTTCGACGAAGGAACGGACCTCTACTGGGCGCGATCGCGGACGCTCGAATATCTGAACTCGGTAACTCCGAAGCTGCCGAAGGGCGTGAGCATTGAACTGGCGAAGGATGTGACCTCCGTCGGCTGGGTCTATCAATATGCTCTTGTCGATACCACCGGGACGTACAGCATCGATCAACTGCGCTCTTACCAGGATTGGTATCTTCGCTACGCATTGCAGACGGTGCCGGGCGTTGCGGAGGTCGCTCCCATTGGCGGTTTCGTGCGGCAGTACCAGGTGAATGTCGATCCCAACAAATTGCTGGCCTACAAGATTCCCATCAATGCGGTCAGCGATGCGGTGCAGAAATCCAACAATGATGTTGGCGGAAGACTCGTCGAATTCACTGGACGTGAGTACATGATTCGCGGCCGGGGATACATCCGCTCACTCGACGATATTGCCCGGACGGTGATTATGGTTAATGCCCAGACGGGGACGCCGATCCTCGTCCGCGACGTGGCCACCGTGACATTCGGGCCCGACATGCGCAGAGGCGTCGGGGAGTTGGACGGCAAGGGAGAAGCGGTCGGCGGCGTGGTCATTATGCGTTACGGAGAGAACGCGCAGAGGGTGATCGAACGCACTAAAGAGAAGTTGAACGAGCTGAAGTCCACGCTCCCTCCCGGCGTGAAGTTAGTGACGACCTACGACCGGTCGGAGTTGATTGATCGCGCAGTCGACAATCTGCGACACACTTTGATCGAGGAGCTGATCATCGTCAGCCTCGTGATCATGGTCTTCCTGTGGGATCTGCGCAGTGCGATTGTTCCGATCGTCACCATTCCCGTCACCGTAATTCTGGCCTTCATTCCGATGCAATGGATGGGAATGACGGCGAACATCATGTCGCTTGGCGGCCTTGCAGTTGCTATCGGCGCGCTGGTGGACGCCTCCGTCGTGATGGTCGAGCAGACGCACAAGAAGCTCGAGCACTGGGAAGCAGAAGGCCGGCCAGGGCCGTCGCACGCCGTCGTGATTGCCGCGGCGAAGGAGGTTGGCGGCCCCAGCTTCTTTGCGCTGCTGGTCATCGCGGTTGGCTTTCTTCCGGTCTTTACGCTGGAGGGGCAGGAAGGCCGTCTGTTCAAGCCGCTCGCATTCACTAAGAACTTCTCGATGGCGATTGCGGCATTGCTTGCAATCACGCTGGCTCCGGCGGCGATGCGCTTCCTTTTTTCGCGCATGGACGGCTTCAAGTTTCGCCCACAATGGCTCGCGAAGATTGTCAACGCGATCTTCGTCGGGAAGATTCATAGCGAGGAGAACCATCCCATCAGCAAGCCGATGATGAAGATTTATCACCCGGTGGTTGAGTTTGTGCTCGATCACAAGTGGCTGACGATCGGCTGCGCGCTGCTGATTATGGCGCTGAGCATTCCGGTGTATTTCAAGCTCGGTTCGGAGTTCATGCCGCCGCTGGATGAAGGCACGCTGCTCTACATGCCGTCGACACTGCCCGGCATCTCGGTTGCAGAGGCTACGCGCGCGCTGCAGACACAGGATAAGATCATCACAGCGTTCCCCGAAGTTCAGCGCGTCTTCGGGAAGGCTGGCCGGGCAGAGACATCGACCGATCCCGCGCCCTATTCCATGATGGAAACGACCATCGTGTTGAAGCCGCAGGACCAGTGGCCAAAGGTGGATCGCTGGTACTCGAAGTCGGTGCCGCCCAGGGTCCAGGCTATCCTGCGACGATTCTGGCCGGATCACATGACCACCCAGGAATTAATCTACGGTCCTGGCGGCCTGAATGAAGCGCTACAGATACCTGGCATCTCAAACGCGTGGACTATGCCCATCAAGAATCGTACCGACATGCTAACGACAGGTATTCGCACGCCGCTTGGCGTCAAGGTGCTCGGCTCCGACCTCGGTCAAATTCAACAGGTGGGCATACAGGTCGAGAACGCGCTGAAGAATGTTCCGGGCACTACCAGTGTCTTTGCGGAGCGGACCAGCGGCGGATATTTCCTTGACTTCGATCTGAAACGGGACGAACTCGCCCGCTACGGCTTGACGATTGACGACGCGGAGAGCGTTCTGATGTCCGCGGTCGGAGGCGATCAGGTGTCCACGACAGTCGAAGGCCGCGAGCGATACTCCGTAAATGTGCGCTATCTGCGCGACTATCGCAGCGACGTCGATGCGCTGGAGCGGGTGCTGGTAACGACACCGTCCGGAGCGCAGATCCCGATTGGACAGATCGCCGATATCCGAATGAGGACCGGGCCAGGAATGATTCGCGACGAAAATGGCAGGCTGAGCGGCTATGTCTATGTCGATGTCTCCGGGCGCGACATTGGCAGCTATGTGCGTGACGCCAAGCTGGCTGTCGCGAATAAGGTCAAGGTGCCGGCGGGATACGAACTGGTGTGGAGCGGACAGTATGAATTCATGCAGCGCGTAGCCGAGCGGCTGAAACTGGTCGTTCCCATCACGCTGTTCATCGTTTTCCTGCTGCTGTATTTCAATACCGGCTCGGCGATCAAGACCATGATCATTCTGCTGGCCGTCCCGTTCTCCGCCATTGGCGCTGTGTGGTTTCTGTACCTGCTGCACTACAACATGAGTATCGCCGTGTGGGTCGGCCTGATCGCGCTGCTCGGTGTCGACGCCGAAACGGCTGTCTTCATGCTCCTGTATCTTGACCTTGCTTACCACGACGCATTGCAGAAAGGCGGCATTCATTCATGGAACGATTTGCGCGAAGCGATTGTGCATGGAGCTGTAAAACGGCTGCGGCCGAAGGTCATGACTGTCTCGTGCATGCTCTTCGGGCTGATGCCCATCATGTGGTCGACGGGCGCGGGCGCGGATGTCATGAAGCGTATTGCGGCGCCGATGCTGGGCGGCATCATCACATCGTTCCTGATGGAACTGATTGTGTACCCGCCAATCTTCGCGATCTGGAAGTGGAACTGGGAAGTCAAGCCGGCGATAAAGCTGGGCGCAGCTTCACACGAGGAGGCGGCCCATGTATAGCGTTTTGATGAGACGGGCGTGCTGGCCGGCGGCTGTGCTGTGTGCCGTGCCTGCGATTATGTGGGCGCAACAAGCGCCGCGGTCTGCGAGCCAAACGTTTTCGAGGATCGACGATTCGTTGATCCGAGCGGCTGACACGCTGCTCGCGTCTACCGCTCAGGTGATAACCCCCGAGACTGTGACGGCAAGCGGAGGTGGCGCAGCGAGGCTCGACCGCCGCGTCGATTCGCAGCGGCCGGTAATGCTGGATGGTGGCTCCGCTCTTGCAGTAGAGCGCCTCGGTCTCTTGCGCCCTGCCATCGAACCGATCCTGAGGAAGCGTGGCGTGCCCGCCGAACTTGCGGCGATAATCCTTGTCGAGAGCGGTGGGCGTTTTATGGCACTTTCTCCCAAGGGAGCGCGGGGTCTCTGGCAACTGATGCCGGATACGGCGCGCCGTTACGGACTGCGTGTCGATGAGGTTCAGGATGACCGCATCGATTTGTTCAAGGCAACGGACGCGGCTGCGCGATATCTTCACGACCTGTTCGTGCAGTTCGGCGATTGGAAACTCGCGCTGGCAGCCTACAACACGGGTGAAGCAAACGTCGGAGCGGCGATGCTCAGAGCTCACAGCCAGGATTTCGATCAGTTGATAAACTTGCGAATGTTGCCGCTAGAGACCAGAAATTATGTTCCTCGCGTGCTGGCAGCAGCACAGCTCAGAGGACAGTCTTTCACGTTTACAGGGGGGCGCCGTCAGGCCCCAGCTATTACTGTATTTGCAGTCAGTAACCCGTGAGCTTTCGATCCGGATGCATGGCGCGTGCATCTACTTATCCTGGGTCCTTTCCTTTGTCATGATGTTGGAAGCCGGGCATTCTCAACCCAATCAACCAATTCACAGGAGATCGACATGTCCATCAAGAATCTACCCCTTGTATCCTTCCTTGCTCTTGCCACCGTCATCGGGCAGGCGCAGTCGAGTCAGAAGATCACTGGTACCGTCACCGATTCCATGTGCGGAAAGAAGCACATGATGCAGGGTCTATCTGCCGCGCAATGCACGCGGGAGTGCGTACAGTCCGGATCGGATTTCGCGCTTGTGAGCGGCGACAAGGTGTACACACTCAAAGGCGATAAGGCGCAGCTTGACAAATTTGCGGGCGCAAACGTCGTCATTGAAGGACTAACCAGCGGAACCACGGTGACGGTAAAGTCGATCAAGGCCGCTCAATAGAGCGGTCTGTACGGCAACATCACTCGCTGAAGCGTACCGACTGCAACGTGGTCCGCGCGGCCACGTCCGCTCGACGCATCAGCGACAATATAGAAACGAGGAGGCACGATGTCCTGCTGCTCTGAACCGAACAAGGACGTGAAACAACTCGCGACTGATCCGGTCTGTGGCATGACGGTTGATCCCGCGAAGGCGGCATCCGTAGAACACGACGGGGCGAAGTTCTATTTCTGCTGCCAGGGATGTGCGACGAAGTTTAGTGCCGAGCCGGCAAAGTTCCTCCGGCCGAAGCCGGACGTGGTCTCCATCCAGATGCCGGCAAATGAGGAGGCGACGGCCGACTACATCTGCCCCATGCATCCCGAGGTGCATAAAGCGGGGCCGGGCAATTGTCCCAAGTGTGGCATGGCGCTCGAACCCGCGACGGTGACGGCGTCCGCCTCGCGCACGGAATACACGTGCCCGATGCATCCCGAAATAGTCCGCGACCGGCCGGGCACTTGCCCCATCTGCGGAATGGCGCTTGAACCTCGCGACGTATCCGCCGATACGGCCAATCCTGAACTCGCGGGCATGACGCGGCGTTTCTGGATCGGCGTCGGACTTACGCTTCCACTGCTCGCGATCATGGTCTCGGATTTTCTGCCAGGTCATCCGATTCAAAATCTGCTACCCGGATCGTTGCTCGGCTGGATCGAACTTGCGCTGGCAACGCCCGTCGTTCTTTGGGCAGGCTGGCCATTCTTCGAACGTGGATGGCAGTCGGTCGTATTTCGCAGCCCCAATATGTTCACGCTGATTGCGATCGGTACAGGCTCCGCGTATCTCTATAGCGTCGCCGCGGTGGTCGCACCGGGCATATTTCCCGCCACTTTTCGCGATATGTCGGGCAATCTTGCGCTGTATTTTGAAGCCGCATCGGTCATCACGGTATTGGTTCTGCTTGGCCAGGTGCTCGAGTTGAGAGCTCGCAGTCAGACGAGCGGCGCCATCAGGGCACTCCTCGGGCTTGTACCGAAGACTGCGCGAAGGATTTCGGACAGTGGAGTGGAAGTTGATGTCGCGCTGAGTGAGATCGAAGTTGGAGACCGCCTGAGAGTTCGTCCGGGCGAAAGGATTCCGACCGACGGCGTCGTAACCGAAGGACACAGTTCCGTCGATGAGTCGATGGTGAGCGGCGAGCCCATCCCGGTTGAGAAGATTGCGGATGCAAAAGTAGTTGGCGGCACGATCAATGGAACGGGAAGTTTTGTCATGAAAGCCGAGCGTGTCGGAGCCGATACGCTGCTGGCACACATCGTCAAAATGGTGAGCGAGGCCCAGCGGACGCGAGCTCCCATTCAGCGGCTTGCGGATCGAGTCGCTTCGTACTTCGTCCCGGCGGTGCTCACAGCGTCGGCGATTACGTTTGCGGTGTGGGCGCTGTTTGGCCCTCAGCCTCACTATGCGCACGCCATCGTGAATGCGGTAGCGGTGCTGATCATCGCCTGCCCTTGCGCACTGGGACTCGCAACTCCAATGTCGATCATGGTCGGAACCGGGCGAGGAGCGGGCGAGGGAATTCTGATCCGGAATGCCGAGGCGCTGGAGATCTTCGAGAAGGTGAACACCCTCGTCGTCGACAAGACGGGAACCCTTACAGAAGGCAAGCCGCGGCTCACAGCCGTCCTCGCAGTAGAAGGCTTCGATGAGAATGAGCTTCTGCAATCGGTTGCGAGCCTCGAGCGAGCGAGCGAACACCCCCTGGCCGCGGCCATTCTTGCAGGCGCCCAAGAGAGAAACATTGAGCTTGTCACCGTCGCAGACTTTCAGTCGGTAACGGGCAAGGGCATTACCGGGACGCTGCATGGCAAGCATGTCGGCATCGGCAATGCCGCTCTCATGCAAGACCTTAGCGCGCAACCGGAGTCGCTGCAACAGCAGGCAGAGAGCCTGCAAATGGAAGGGCAGACCGTGATGTTCATCGCGATGGATGGACGCCTCGCGGGACTTGTCGCGGTTGCCGATCCAATCAAGGGCTCGGCGCTCGAAGCGATCAAGGAACTGAAGGAGTCTGGCATTACGATCGTCATGGTTACGGGCGATCACCACACGACCGCAGCGGCCGTCGCGCAGAAGCTCGGCATCGAGTTCGAGGCTGATGTCTTGCCGGAGAAGAAGGCGGAGGTAGTGAAGAAGCTCCAGTCCCAGGGAGCGATCGTGGCGATGGCCGGCGATGGAGTGAATGACGCCCCGGCGCTGGCACAGGCGCACGTAGGGATCGCCATGGGAACGGGAACGGATGTGGCCATGGAGACCGGCGGGATCACTCTGGTGAAGGGCGATCTGCGCAGCATTCTGAAGGCACGGCGTTTAAGCCAGCGCACCATGCGCAACATTCGCCAGAATCTCTTCTTCGCGTTCATCTACAACGCTCTCGGAGTGCCGATCGCCGCTGGAGTTTTATATCCTGTGTTCGGCTTGTTGCTTAATCCGATGATCGCAGCGGCTGCCATGAGCTTCAGCTCAGTTTCCGTGATCGCGAATGCACTGCGACTGCGAACCGTGAAGTTATAAACAAGAACGGGCGCATCGTAAGCGGATGCGCCCGGTCCAGATCGATCTAACGCTGTGCATGCCTCTCAGAACATCATCTTCAGCGCGAGCTGGATAATACGCGAATCGGCATTTGTGCCGACTGTGGCACGAATATTGCCAAAGGTGTTGTTGCTGAGGTTGCTGAAGGTTACGTTCGGATCGGCAAACTGCGGATGATTGAATAGGTTGAAGAATTCTCCACGGAACTGGAAGTTGAAGTTCTCGTGCGATGGCATCGGGTAGAAGTTCTTCAGCAGTCCGGTATCGATATTCCACAGTGTAGGTCCGCGGAACGTGGCCTTGCCCACGTTCCCATACGTTCCGGTCGCTGGTTGTGCGAACAACGATGTAGTGAGCCACGGCACACAATGCACTAAGGTCACCGTCGTCGGGCACTGCGTACGATTGCTGGGAGAAGCCACTCCGCCAAACTGGCTTGCGCTGCCGATGAAGTCTACGCGGTCGCCTCCGAGTCCAGTCTGCGAATGCTCCTGACCGGAGAGGATCGTCAGCGGATCCCCGGTTGTAACGGTGTAGATGCCTGTCCAGTCCCAGCCGCCGACGATGTTACGCACGACCGCATTGGTCTGCGACATCCGCGGGAGGTTCCATACGTAGGACGCGACGAGGCGGTTCGTATGGTCAAAATCGGCGAGCCCGGTTTCGAATGCATGCTGCCGCGGATCATAGAACGACATACCGGAGCCTTTGCTCGATCCAACGTCCGTGATGCCGCCATTGTTGGACAAACCATACTCCATCGCTTTGGAATACGTGTAGTTCGCAAGCAGGGTGATGTGCTTCAGGATGCCTTCTCCTCCCGAAGCCGGCCGCTTCTCCAGATCGACCTGCAGGGCGTTGTATGAATTGGCTCCGCTGTTTCGATTCTCAATGACATCGCCAAACGGCTGGAAGGGTCTCCGCGTTTGGATCGAAGCCGTGCTCCCTGGAATATAAGTTGCGGGATTCAGGTCGACGTCCTGTCGCAGGTGAGTTCCGCGCAACCCAACATATGACAGATGCAGAACCGTATCACTTCGCAACTGGCGCTCAACTGTAATGTTCCAGTCGTAGATCGTGGACGTGGTCCATTTGACGCCGGGCTGCAGACTATACACGGTCACGGTCGCGGGGAATGCCACAGTCTTGGGGACGTTCGCAAGAGTAAACCGTTGCGGGAAGCTCGCTGTAAAGCTGGGATAGTTGACGAGTGGATTTTCGAGCGGACCGACCTGCGGCTCTACTGGATCCAGCCGCAAGCTGAATGGCGCGACGATGGCAGCGTCGTTAAGAAAGAGTCCCGGCAGCCGCGAGTAAAAGAAGACGCCACCGCCGCCGCGAATTGCGGTCTTTCCAGACCCGGTCGGATCATACGCGATGCCCACCCGGGGGCCGAAATTGTTCATGTCGCCTGTCTGCCCGGTCGAAGGGACCTGGATTCCGCCGTAGGTATCGCCAATAAAGAAGAGTCCCGCAGGCGCGCTCGGAATCACCGACGAGTGTACCCCGGCAGCATACGCGTCGGGCCGGAACTGCTGGATGCGGCCGTAGATCTCCTTCATGGGGATTTGCGGCTCCCACCGAAGTCCTGCGTTCAACGTAAGCCGCTGTGAGACCTTCCACTTGTCCATACCGTAGACGCCGATCACGTTCTGGCGCGAATCCGAAAAGTCTCCCGAGGTCTGGCTGAACGACCGCAGATGTCCAAGCATAAAGCTCGCCATCGCGTTGTTCGTCGTATCGGACGTGAACGTGAAGCTGCCGTTCTCCAGGTCGGTATTGCGGATATTCGATTGATCGTGTTCGAAAGACACACCGAAACCGAAGCTGTGTCTGCCGTGTGTCCAGGCGACGTTATCCCGGATATCTCCGGTATTCCGGGCGAAGGCCCCATCGGTGAATGGAGCGATATTGAAGAATCCAGAGACATTGAAGCCGCGAATGCCGCCCTGCGATTTTGGAAGCTGGAAGACAGTCGAACCGAAGTCATTCATCTGCGGAACATTTCCGCCCTGCCCACGATCGGATGCAGCGCGCACCACATCCACAGTCAAACTATTGACGAAATTTGGGGTGAATACCGTCGTATAACCAATTGCGTAATTTTGAGACTGGACCGTAGAACCCGCGCCTACCGTCAACAGGTTGGTGCCGTCATACGACGGAGCATGGACATATCGATTCAGATAGAAACGCACAAAGAGACGGTCTTGGCCCCGGAGCACCTGGTCGAAGCGGGTGACATATTCGTTGAAATCCTGCCGCAGGGGAGTTGCAAACGCCACAAGGCCGTTTGAATCCGCTTGCGAAATCGGCAGCAGCTTGGCCATGTTCAACGCCACTGGGCTCAAGGGCCCAATCTTTGCCTGGTTGGGAAAGGCGACCCCAGTGCTTGGATCGACGATAGACTTGGGTGAAGCGGTGAAATTTCCCGCCAGGTTGGCTGGCGTCGGGACAACCGCAGTGACCCCGCCATTCTTGGTACGTACCCGCGTACCTTGGTAGCCGAAGAAGATGAAGCTCGTATCCTTGTGGATCGGGCCGCCGATGGTGCCGCCGAACTGGTTCCTCTTCAGCGGATCAACCGCGGAAGCAAAGTAATTTCGCGCATTGAACACACGGTTGCGGACGAACTCGAATGCATCTCCATGCCAGCCATTGGTACCCGATTTCGTGACGACATTCACTACCGCGCCCGCGTTCGAGCCATACTGTGCGTCAAAGCTGTTGGTCTGTACGCTGAACTCCTGCAGCGCATCCGGGAACGGAAAAGGATTGTTGGTATTGCTCATCAGGTCCTCGTTGTTCGCGCCGTCCAGGTTGTAGCCAATCTGGTCAGGCCGGGCGCCATTCACGGAGATCGACTCCGCCCCGGGAACCTGCTTGGTATCGCCCTGCGTCGCGCCGTGTCCATTCGCGGTATTCGCGCCCGGCACCAACAGCGTCAGGTCAGCGGCATTCCTTCCGTTCAAGGGAAGATTGATCACGCGAGACTGCTCGATAACCTGAGCCAGCACTGGGGTTACTGTATTGATCTGCACGCTCGACTCTTCGACAGTAACCTGCTGGCTGGTCTCGCCGACAGAAAGGCGAATATCCATGTCGCGAATCTGATCGGCCAGCAATAGTACGTCCTGCAGATAGCCCTTGAATCCATTGGCCTGGACTGAAACCGTATAAGTGGCCGGGGGAAGCGACGGAATATTGAACTGCCCCGCACCGTTGGTCGTCTCCGTCCGGATCACCGATGTGTTCTTCTGGGTCACCTTGACCTGAGCGCCGGGAATCACCGCGCCGGAGGGGTCCATGACTATACCCGTGATCGCGACATTACCTCCGCCCTGCGCGAATCCTTGGGCAGTGAACACGAACAGCGCCATCAGGGTCACAATCCCGCTGGCCAATCGGAATACTCGTTTGCTTGCTGTCACCAACGACTTTCGGTTCATCGCTTCCTCCATAGGTAGTACAACCGGACTATTGACGAGGCCGTACGACCGGACTACTGACTTTTTTATGCGACCCGAACTTTATGCCGGGCGGCTGGTGAATGTCAAGAAGTATTGCGCGATAAAAAATCAATGACCCAGGGTTTGTCCTTCGCTGTTTTGCAGCGCCGGCCGAAATCTAATGCCTTCTTTCACTTAATGAGATATTGCCTCGGTTTCGGATACGGTTTATTGGATTCCCATTTGCCAATTGCGGGTCTGATCGCATAGATTGGTCGTCATAAATTCGGTTCACGAACAATGGTTTTACGAATCAATACCGGATTTTCCGAAGCGAGATAAGGCGCGAAGACACGGAATGCAGGAACGTCGTATCATCGGCGGCTGAGGAGAACATGTATGCCAGTAGATGGATTTGATCGGCGTTCGTTTTTGAAAACCATGGGGTCGGCAGGCCTGTCGACTGCTTTCCCAGCGGCAGCGTTTGGCGCTTCGCCGTTCGCCGGCTCCGTCGTGGAAGAGATCGCGCAACCCGCGCAGACTGAAGAGGCCAAGCCCGCTCACTCCGTCAGGTTCGCCGTAGCCGGCATGAGTCACGATCACATCTACGGCATGGTTGAGGCGATGATTCGCGGCGGCGGAGTCCTGGTGAGCGTATACGCCGGGGAACCCGAGCGCGGGGCTGCCTTCCTGAAGCGCTATCCGCAGGCAAAACCGGCGCAGTCGGAAGACGAGATTCTGAACGATCCCTCCATCCAGCTTGTGCTTAGCTCAACCATCCCCAATCAGCGCGCGCCCCTTGGCGTTCGCGCCATGCGCCACGGCAAGGATTACCTGAGCGACAAGCCGGGAGTAACCACGCTTGCGCAGTTAGCCGACGTGCGCAAGACCATCGCCGAAACCAAGCGGATCTTCGCGATCATGTACAGCGAGCGGCTGGAGGTGAAGGCCGCGGTGAAGGCCGGCGAACTGGTTCAGGCCGGCGCGATTGGAAAGGTGATTCAGACGATCAACATTGCCCCTCACCAGATTTTCCAGGGGCATGGGGATGCGGGAGGCGGGACCGGACGGCCTGAATGGTTCTGGGACCCGGAACTATACGGCGGCATCCTCACCGACATCGGCTCGCACCAGGTGGACCAGTTCCTATTTTACACCGGCTCGACCAAGGCGGAGGTCGTGGCTTCGCAGGTGGCGAATGTGAGGCACAAGGACCGTCCCAAATTCCAGGATTTCGGCGACATGATGCTGCGCGGCAACGCCGGCTTCGGCTACGTGCGGCTGGACTGGTTCACGCCTCAAGGTTTGGGGACATGGGGAGACGGCCGGCTGTTCATCCTCGGGACCGACGGGTACATGGAACTCCGCAAGTACGCCGATATCACTGGACGCAAGGGCGGAAACCATTTGTTCGTCGTGGATGCGAAACAGGCGCGCTACATCGACTGCAGCAATCTGACGCTGCCGTTTGGGCCGCAGTTTATCTCCGACGTCGTGAACAGGACGCACACGGCGCAGGACCAGGCGCAATGCCTGCTTGCCGCGGAGTTAGTGATTCGCGCGCAGCAGGGCGCAACGCACGCAAGTATTGAGGGGTGAAGGCATGAAGAAAATAGGTAATGTTTCGCGGCGGAGCTTTCTCAAGACGGCGTCGGGCGCAGTCGTTGTTGCCGGGTTTCCGACCATCGTTCCCCGGTCGGTCTTCGGCCAGATGGCCCCCAGCAATCGCATCAACGTCGGAGCCATTGGCGTTGGCCGCATATCGCGCGTTCACGACCTGCCCGGTCTCTGGCAATACGACGACGCACGCATCATGGCTGTCTGCGACCTGGACACGAACAGAGTGGAAGCCGGGAAGGCGCTGATCAACGGCGTCTATGCGAAAAAGACGGGCAAACCTTACGACGGCGTGACCGGCTATCACAACTACCACGACCTGCTGGCGAACAAGGACATCGACGCAGTCGTCATCAGCACGCCCGATCATCAGCACGCAATGGTAGGAGTCGCCGCAGTGCGCGCGGGCAAGGACGTGTATCTCCAGAAGCCCGCGTCATTGACCATCGCCGAAGGCAGGTATCTGAGCAATGCGGAGCAGGCGTCCGGGCGAATCATGCAGATCGGCAGCCAGCAACGATCGACCGTGCAGTTCCGGTACGCGGCGGAGCTGGTGCGCAATGGGCGCATCGGCGATCTGAAGCATGTGGAGATCGGGCTTCCCGGCGATCCTTCCGGACCGGACGCGCCACCCATGCCCGTGCCGAAGAACCTGAACTACGACGCCTGGCTGGGGTCCACGCCGGAGGTCTATTACACCGAGATCCGAGTGCATCCGCAGACTGGATTCGATCGGCCGGGATGGCTGCGATGCGAACAGTTCGGAGCAGGAATGATCACGGGTTGGGGAGCGCACCACGTCGACAGCGCGCACTGGGGCATGAACACGGAGTACACCGGGCCGGTCGAAATCTGGGGCGAAGCCGAGTTCCCCACGCATGGCTTGTGGGACGTCCACGGAAAATTCCTCACTCACGGCATCTATGCGAACGGCGTGACGATGGACATCTCCGGCGACTTTCCCAACGGCATCAAGTTCTACGGAACCAAGGGATGGATCTTCGTCTCGCGTGGCAATGAGGCGGTGACGGCGAGCGATCCCACCGCCAAGCTGAAGGATGCGACCGCGCTGGCCTCGAGCGATCCGAAGATCATCCAGTCGGAGATCGGGCCTGACGAGATCCATCTCTACGTCAGCAAGGAACAGCATCGCAACTGGCTCGACTGCATTCGCTCGCGGCAGCAGCCGATTTCGCCGGTCGAAATGGGTCACCGGGCTTGCTCGACATGCCTTCTGCACCACATTGCGATGAAGTCAAAACGCAGACTGCATTGGGATCCGCAAGCGGAGAAGTTCCATGGCGATGAGGCGGCCAACGCTTTACTTTCTCGCCCGCAGCGCGCGCCTTACACCTTCGACCAGGCGTAGCCTTGTCTTCGTTTGCAATCGAGGGATCCGATGAAGTCCCAGCTTCACCGCGCGAGCGCCGGCAACGCCCAGAGTACTGCGACCACTGAGCCGGCCACCGAACTGACTCTAAGACGGCGCTGGCTCTACCTCCTGCCGGCGGTCTTTGTTACGTATAGTCTCGCGTACCTCGATCGCGCGAACTATGGTTTTGGGGCCGCGGCGGGACTCGCGGCCACGCTTCACATTACGGCCAAAGATTCGTCGTTGCTCAGCGCGCTATTCTTTCTCGGCTATTTCGTCTTCCAACTGCCAGGTGCGATCTTCGCCAGAAAACGCAGCGCCAGCGGACTAGTCTTCACCGGTCTGATTGCGTGGGGAATGCTGGCGGCGATGACCGGCATCCTGCGCCAATTCTGGTTGCTCGCTATCGACCGCTTCCTATTGGGCGTCGCCGAGAGCTGCATCTTTCCCGCGATGCTCCTATTGC
>DASWCA010000171.1:0-5051 GCA_036390355.1 Acidobacteriaceae bacterium | reverse complement strand
AGCACACCTAATTTGGCGCGGACACTATCAGAAAATCTCTCCGAGCCGCCGATAACTTGTACCTGCTCGGAATACCAAGCAGCGGCCCGGCAGGCATTGACGGCCGCTTCTCCGGCACAGTTCCGGTTGACTTCTTAAGCTTCCAGCGTCGATTCCCTCCCATGGTTCCAAGAGTCCGCATTCTCAGTTCCTTCACTCACCCCGGCGTGGAAATATCCCGTCCGTCCGACTGTGCGGCAATAATCCAGCGCACGCATGAACCGCGACCGTGATACACATCCGGTCAAACACATCCTCCTCGGTCCAGAAGCTTGAATCCATTCGGTACAGTCCACGGATCGCAGCTTCAAACAGCGATTCAGCCTCAACTTTGGTTAGTGTGTTCGATTCCAAGGCTATCCACAAACTTAACGACGCATTTCCGCTTGAACATTGCAAACGTCCGGGAATGGATTTGGCGGAGGCGGGACTTACTCTTCGGAGTTTACTTCATCGGAGAGCGATGCGCCATCGGAACCGCTAGAGCAAGACGTGATTGCGAAATCAACTCGCTGCTGCGGCCGCTAGGGATTTTTGCTCAAACGCCGGTAGTAATCGGCGACGGATTCCTGGTATTCCGTCGGGACGGCGGAGGCCTTTCCAGCGCGGGCTCCGCTCGACGCGCCTGCGCGACGTAGCACAAGTTCCAACTTGTCCACCGAGCTGAGCAGTCCGCGTTGCATGCGCTCCACCATTGACGGGTTGCCCGGGAAACGGCTCGGATCGAGCTGCTGCATTCGCCGCACCAAGTCGGCCACTTCTTTCGCGGCCTGCGGATCGTCTAGCACCATGTGGCGTAACTCGTTCAGGTCTCGCATCCCCTGCTGAAAAGTACGCTCCGAATCGTCCAGATTGCTCGGTTCCACGGGCGCAGGCCGCTCCCCCGGGTGTCCGTACCGGTTATTGCCAGTGTTGATGTTGCCCCATACGGTGCCGTCTCCAGTGCCGCCGTAGCGAATATCGCCGCTTAGGTTGCCGGAATTATCGTTGCGGCCGAGACTATCTCCGGCAAGCTGGCCTGTGCGTCCCTGCTTTCCGTCCTGCTGACTGCGCCCCCCATTCTGTTGTCGGGAGTCCTGCCCGCTCGTGGAACTGCCGCGCGAACCCGCCATAGCTTCGAGTTGGCTGCGAAGCCGCTCCAACTGGTCGAGTGCCGCCGTCGCGTTGGGCTGGTTTGCGCCGGGTTGTCCCGGCTTGCCTTGCCCGACTTCTTTCTGCGCGTCCTGCAGCTGCTGGTTCAGTTTCTCGAGACCCTGCGCGATCTCGGTTTCGGTGCCATTCGAATTTGGATCGATTCCACGCCGCAACCAGTCCGCCGTTCTTTGCACATGATTATCGAGATCGGACTCATCCATCTCCGTAAGCGCATCGCGCAATTTCCGGGCAACCCCCGGTTGGGTGTGAGCCATTTCGCGTGCGGTATCGCGAACTCCTCTCTGCAATCTCGAGAGGTCGTCCGAGAGCTTCTGCCGCTCCTGCGCCAAGCGGTCGCGCTCCTGAACTCGCATCTTCATACGGTCCAGATCCGTCGGGCTTGCATCACGCTGCTGGGTGGCGAATTTGCCGATCTGCTGGGCTTGTGCGCGCTCCTCTTGCGTCAATCGACTGGCCTCGCGGGCGAGAGAGTCCATCTTGTTCGAGGCAAGCTGCTGCTGCGTGCCCGCGAGCAAATTCGACGCTTGACGAAGCTGATCGGCGGCCTCTTGCCCTGCAGCGCCTGCGTCCTGTTGCGACCGGTCCGCGCGTTTCATCGCGTCGGTCGCCCGTCTCAAACGTTCGAGTGCTTGCTCTGTTCGCGGATCTCCGGATTTCCCTGCCTGCGAGCCGCTCCCCGCTGATGTACCCTGCTGCTGCGAACTCTGCTCTGACCCGTTCGCACTCTGCTCGCCCCGCGTCATTTGTTCGATCTGCCGCTGCAATTGTTCCGCTTCGCGTCGCAGCATTTCCTGTTCCCAACGTTGCTGGAAACTCTGTTGGGTATTACGTTGCTGGTTCGCCAAGTCCTCCTGGCGTTTGGCCAGCGCGTCCAGTTTCTTCAGGGCGTCCTCTACATCCTTTTCGCGCTGCTCCGCCGGAGCTGCTTTGTGCGCAGTTTCATACTGATTCTTTTCCGTGTCCAATTCCAGATCGAACAAACTGGCCAGATCGCGCCCGGCGTTGCCAGTACCGGACCCGCCACTGCCGCGCTGTCCGAAGGCAACTTCGATTTTTCGGAACGTGGCCTCGGCGCGCAGCAATGCTTGCAGCGCTTTCTGCTCCCATTGCATCGCATCCTTCCACTGCGTCTGTCCGAGCTTTTCCGCCGAAGGCAGCATCGCCTTAGCCGCATCCCGCATGTCTTTGTCGAAATCGGAGAACTCTTCGTTGGCCTGGGAAAGATCACGGCTCTGCATGCGAACCGAAAGCGCCATGACCTGATCGCGAAGTTTGCGCTGCGCATCAGATAGGAACTGGCCTGCCGCCGATGCCTCCTTGGGACTCGACATCTTGTCGTTCTGCTGCTTCCAGGTGGCCGCGATCAACTCTTTCTGCCGTCTGGAAATTTCCATCTGGTTGTTGCCACCGCTCCCAGCGCCGTTGCCTTCGATCTGTTGCGATTGCGAAAACTCGCGCTCAAAAGGTTCGACCTGGACGAAGCTGATGTCCGTGCGAGCCTCGCTATGACCGTCCCGTGCAGTCGCGTATAAGCTCACCAAATCGCCCGGCACCAGCTTGAATTCTTCCAGCGGGAGCATGTAGGAACCATTGGCGCTCTTCGTGCCAGCGGATTTAAGCAAGTTCACGTCCTGAGTCGGCCCGCCATTCACGGAGTAGTGCAGGCGCACGTCATGGAGACCGAACTGGTCCCGCGCCGTCACGCCGACGGTCACTTCCTCGATTGCGCTGGCGCGGTAATCGCCGCCGGGTCGATCGATCGAGATTTCCGGCGGCATGGCCTTATCCGTCGCGATGAAGTAGTCCTCCGATAAGCGCACCTCCTGGCCGCCATCGAGGTCCGCCAGATGATACGCGCCATCCTTTTCCAAACGAATCGAGCCTCGGTACCTGTTTCCCTCGCTGCCCGCAAGTTGCATCATCTGGCCGTTGTCGAGCGTCAACCGGCCATCCTTTAAAGGACGATCCATCTCCACTTCAATGACGGCTTCCGTTCCTTCGATTGCTCGCAGGTCGCCCGCGTGTTCCTCGGTCACCGGCTTCATTCCCGTCCATGCCGGATAATGGTAAGTAACTTTGATTTGTTTCAAAGAAGGCAGGTCCAGCACGCGCAATTTGTAGTGCCTCGAGACGAGCGGCCCTGCAGCCACATAATATTCAACAGTTTCCGGCAGCCCGGCGAAAACGAACTGATAGGTCGTGCCGCCGCCCGTGTCGTGCTCGTCCTGCATGGCCACAGGTTCCCATCCGGAGGCGCTCGCGTAATGTGCGAACAGCCGCGCTTGGTCGGGATGCATCCCGGTCACGTGCGCGGTGATCAGTTGATCGCTGTTTCGTCGCACCGTGACATTCCCCGGAGTGACTCGAATGGCATAGAGCGGAGCGGCGCTGCTGTTGGTCCAGAGCATGGCAGCTCCATAGCCGAGGTACCCAGGTCCGTCAGCGATCATCCATACCAGCACGGCGAGGCAAGCCACTCCCGCGCCGCCGAGAGCGAACAAACGGTTGTCTGGAACCAACGAATGCGGCTCGGTTTGCTTGGTGTGCGCCAGCGTGTCCGCAGCCAGCAGCTCCAGAAACGGGTCGTTGCTCTTGCGCACTTGCTCCTCAAAGGTCGTAAGGCGCTGTTCCAGGCCGGGATTTGCAGCTTCCGCTTTGCCTACAGCCCACTCGCGAGTCACGCCAATCACCGGCAGCACGATACCGACTACCGCCGCCGCAGCGAGCGCAACCAAGATAGTCAATCGCCCAGCAGTGACGCCATGCGCCGGGAACGCGAAGCGGTTGAGCAGGAGCACGAGCGCGACGGTAATCGCAAGCGCCGTGGCTGTAAATATGGCTGCGCCGCGCAACCAAACACCGGCCCGCAGCCTCTGCTGCAGGCGCGTAATATAACTGTCGAGCTCGCTGCGGTTGTTCATGCTTCCTCCCGTTGCGTGCCCAAGTAGCCGCTGGCCAGAGCGGTCTCTGCCAATGCTACCACCAATGCAAGCAGCATAACGTACCACCAAAGGCTTACGGGACGCGCTTTCACTTGAACCGCTGCGGAGCCCGCTGGCTGCGTCCCGCTGCTTGCAGAGCCTCCGCTCCACAGGTCTTGCACATCTTTGCTCAGCGGCTCCAGATTCGATTCGTGCCGGTCAGGGTTGACGCCGATGACCGCATCTCGTCCGTTGGCAAAACGAATCTGATAGAATCCCGAGCGTTCTAACCGAACAGATTGCATCGTTCGCGCTTCGTTTAGCGACAAGGGCCGATGCCCGTCCGGGTCAATCACCTCGACGCTCGCCGCCACCCCTGCCGGTTCAGCCGCGCCGCGCAACTGCGCAAAGGAATCAACCACCTTCGAGCCGCTCAGACGCTCGTCACCCGAGAGATACCGAGCCATGCGATCGACGAAAACCACAAAGATGGGATGGAGGGGCAGGTCATTGGTCAGGTTTTCGAGTCCCGAAGCCAGCAGCACGATGTGTCCTTCGCCCACTTGCTTGTCGAGCAGCAGTGGTGTCGCGTCCGAGAGGCGTGCTGCCACGCGCGCTTGCCCCGGTTCCGGTACTGCGGCGTAGAAAACCTTCACCTCACCCCAACCGCCGTTATCGGCCCCGGGCCGCGCCTGATCCAGCGCCGGATAGCTGAAGTCCACCTGCCCTACGGCAACCGTGCCTCCTTCGCGCGCGTAATCATGTGTGTCCTTCACATCACCGCCCCACAGCGGAATCTGCGCATGGTGGCCGGCGGAGGTGCCTAGTGCGATCAGGGCGCGGCCGCCCTTCGCAAGGTACTGCCCGAGCGTGTGCTCAAAAATCCCAGGCAGCGTTACTGCGTCCGATAGGACCACGAAGGCGTATTTCGTTGGG
>DASWCA010000170.1:0-4271 GCA_036390355.1 Acidobacteriaceae bacterium | reverse complement strand
CTTCCCCGAGGCGGCTGCCAAGGTGCGCGAACTGGCGGGGGCTGCGGACGCCGATTTCGTGATCGTGGTAGCGGGCGACCCGACGCATCACATCAAGGCCAGCGATACCAAATTTGAGGGGCGGCTTTCGGAGCGCGAGATCAACGTGTACGCCGCGGCGGGCAACTTCCGCACAGAGTTGGCGAAGAAGTATGCGGCGAAGCACGGCGCGTTCGGAGTGACGGAGAAAGCGGTTGGGGATGCGGACCCGAAGAGCGGGAGAGCGGTTGATGGTTCAACGGCTTTCAATCCGATCTGGATCGTCGATTTTCCGATGTTCGAGTATCACCTGGAGAGCGCGAAGTGGATGCCGGCGCATCATCCTTTTACCGCACCGAAAGAGGCCGACATGGCCAACCTGATCACCGATCCGGCGAGTGTGCGCGCCAACTGCTATGACCTGGCAATGAATGGGCTGGAGCTAGGGTCGGGGTCGATTCGTATCCACCGCAAGGATGTGCAGGAGCAGATTTTTCAGTCCCTGGGAATCTCGGAGGGAGAGGCGAAGGCGCGGTTTGGGTTCTTCCTCGATGCGCTGGAGTATGGTACGCCGCCGCATGGTGGAATTGCGCTGGGCCTGGATCGTATCGTGATGCTGCTGGCGGGTGCGCCGAGTTTGCGCGAGGTGATTGCATTCCCGAAGACCGCCAAGGCGATCGACTTGATGGCCGACGCCCCGACGACGGTGACGGAGCAGCAGTTGAAGGAACTGCATATCAGGGTGGCGTTGAAGAGCTAGGGACTGCGCTGTGGGTTGTCTCAGAACATGTTCCGCGTAGATTGGCTGGCACAGCGATCTACGCGCGATCCAGCTCCGCGAAGAGTTCGTCAAGTGGGACTCGGATTGGAGTTTCGGAAACGGCGAGTTCGCTTGTGCGAACCTGTTCGAGGCCGGCTGCGGTGTACTGGTAGCCGATGCGGGCCTGGGGGTCGATGATCCAGATGTGCTCGACGCCAAAGCGGCGGTAATCGGCAGCCTTCTCCCGCATCACCTGCAAACGATCTTCCGGAGAGAGAATTTCGATGGCGATAAGTGGCGGAACTGTGACGTAGCGGTCAAAATGCTGTCCGGCTTTCATCACGAGCACATCGGGGACTCGGAACTTTCTGGCCGCAGTCTGGGTGCGAAGCTCAGGAAAGACTTCAACCCGCCATTCGGCGCGTTTGAGCATAAAAACAAGTATCAAATGACGCTGAGTAATGGAGTGTCTTTTGTCGGCCCAGTTCCGCTCAACAATTCGGCCATCAACAAATTCGCGATCAGGCCTCCACGTGGTGTGCAGGTATTCCCGCACAGCCCACAGTTCTTCCGGATTGAAGAGCGCCGCCATAGTTCGATGGTCGTCCTAGACGACCTGCCTGCCAACGGAATGCGATGGGCGAGCTAGAGGCTATTCGGTGTCATTCTCGGAGGCGCCTTCTTCTTCGCCTTCTACGGAGATGCGCAAGGAGCGGAGGAAGTGTAAGTCGTTCTGGGTGAACGGGCCCTCCTCACCTTCCTCGGCGCCGGACTCGGCATCGGCGGCATCTTTGGCCGAGACTTCATTGAGGCCGATGGTGGCTTCGAGCATCAGCAGGACGTCAAAGCCGTGCTTGCGGATGTCCTGCACTACTCCGGCAATTTGTTCACTCTCGATGACCGACTCATGGATGGCCTCGCCAAGTTGTTGAATGAGTTCGCGCAGGCGGGATGTCACGGGGTGTACCTCCGGAGGCGGCGGCCAGCGCGGGCGAGATGCGCGGGGAGCGGCATGGGATTTAACTACCTTACTTGCACGGCGGCGCGAGGGCAACTGCCCTAGAACAAATAGATGCGAAGCGGCAGAAGTAAGCGTCGCTGCTACCATCATAATCGGGATGAAACCGCAAACCATCGGTCGGGTATTGGGCATAGGGATGCGCGTGGCGGGCCGGCTGGCCAGTCAGCGGCTCGCGGGGAGTGGTCAGGCTGGCGCGGGTGGGCCGGCGGCGTCGAGACCCGTTACCATTCAGGGGGTTGGCGGGCCGGTTGATCCGCGTACCGGCGGACGAAAAACCGGCCGGGCGACGGGAAATGTTGCGCGCGGTGTTGGAGCGTTCTTACGGCCGTTTCGCCAAGTCGGCGGCAAGTTGTGGCTGGAAGTGACCGGCGTGTTTTTTCTGCTGCCGGTGGTGGTCTTTGGCCCGACCCTGTGGCACGCAAGGGCGAGTTACAGTCACGGGCCCGATCACCGAACCTTCCTGGTCAGCGCGGCGGTTGTGGTGGTGTTTCTGTACCTCGGTCTGAGCTCGTTTTGGCGGGCGTGGCGGAAGTGAAACGGGTCGCTCCTGTGCAGGTTACGGGCGGCGACGTTTTCGAGTGAGCCGCGGTGCGATGGCGTAGTTCAACTGCACCAGCACGATGACCGCGATACTGACATATGTGTTGATGAAGCAAAGTGCTGCGCCGGCGGCATAGAGAGATTGCGCAATCAATATGCGGCGGCAGATGCTCGCGTGAATCTCCGCTGGGGTGTCGGGCTTGATCAGCCGGGCGCGGGTGGCGTGCGCCCAACTCCAATAAAGCATGGCTCCGGGAACGAGGATATTGAGCCAGTAGATGCCAAGAGCCGCGCGGTAGGTGATGAACTCGGCCAACAGGCGCGTGGAAAGCGGCATGAGTGTGATGGCGAACAGGAAGCCCAGGTGAATCCACGTGAGGTCGCGCGTGCCCTCGCCGATGTGATTAAGCTGAGTTTGCTGGCCGGCCCAGAAGATGCCGAGGGTAAGAAAGCTCATGCCGTAGGCGATCCACTGCGGGCCCAGAGCGCCGAGCGCCCATAGAAGTTCGCGTTCGGAATGGATCTGAGAGGCCGCCGGGGTGTGGAGGTCGAGGACGCAACGGCGAAGATGCCATCGCTCAGGGCGGCGAGCCGTTCGAGGTTGCGGCTCTGAATGCGGTTGTAGAGGGTCGGCATGGCAGGCGTGAACTCCTGAAATCTTCCAGAAAATCCTCAGAGAACTTTAAAGAACTGCAGACGCTGGAGGATTTAGATTCGTGGCTTGGGTGGTTTGCGAGTGAGGCGCCAGATGCCGATGGCGATGGCCAGTGCGCCGAGGCCGAAGGGCATCCATGTGCTTTGCCGGGCGTGCATCATGACAAATCCGCGGTAGAGGGCGAAGACGCCTAGAGCCAACATCAAGATTCCGCGCGCGTAATCCATGACCTTCCTTTTTGATCACGTGATGTTTCCATCCTAAAGCGCGAGGCGGGGGTTTGACCGGGGGAGCGCTGAATCCCTATCGTGATGGGAGAGGATTGCCATGACGACGCCCACTGCTCCTGTTGTGCCCGCTCTAAAGAAGACCGCTCTCAATGCGACTCACCGTGCCTTGAAAGCGAAGATGGTGGATTTTGGCGGATGGGACATGCCGGTGGAGTACCCCGGAGCCGGAGGAGGGCTGATGGCCGAACACCTGGCGGTGCGAACCGGCGTGGGCTTGTTCGACGTGAGCCACATGGGGGAGATCCAGTTTCGCGGGCCGGGGGCGCTGGCTGCCGTGCAGCACATCACCATGAACGATGCTTCGAAGCTGAAGGATGGGCAGGCGCACTACTCCGCGCTGCTGACACCAGAGGGCACGTTCGTAGACGACATCCTGGTGCATCGGCTGGGCGAGAACGATTACCTGCTGGTGGTGAATGCGGGCACGACGGAGAAGGATTATGCGTGGATTCGGAAGGAGGTGGGTGCGCGGCCGGGCATTCACATCAGCGACTATTCGCCGTACTATTCGCAACTTGCCGTGCAGGGGCCCCGCGCGCTTGAGACGCTGCAGAAGCTGACCAAGGTGGAGCTGGCGGCGATCAAGAACTACTGGTTTACGTGGGGTCAGGTGGCGGGCATTCACAACGTGCTGATTGCGCGGACGGGCTACTCGGGCGAGGACGGATTTGAGGTGTACACCCCTTCAGACGAGACGACCACGGTGAAGATGTGGGACGCGTTGATGGAGGCAGGCGCGGAGTTTGGGATTCGGCCGTGCGGACTGGGAGCGCGGAATACGCTGCGGCTGGAGGCGGGCATGAGCCTTTACGGGCACGAGATTTCTGAAGAGATCAACGTGCTCGAGGCGGGACTCGATCGGTGGCTGAAGATGGACAAGGGCGAGTTCATTGGACGTGAGGCGCTGGCGGTGGTGCAGGCGAGCGGCGAGCCGAAGCGGAAAATCGTGGGGCTGGAGATGGTGGATCGCGGGATTGCGCGCGATGG
>DASWCA010000169.1:0-2009 GCA_036390355.1 Acidobacteriaceae bacterium | reverse complement strand
CTCGCGGGCGGCGGCGGTCTCGACGCTCTGCATCACGGCGCGGCAGAATTCGGAATCTCCCTGCGCGGCAAAGCCGATCCGCAGAGGGCGCGCCGTGACCGGACCGAAGCGATTGCGGTAGACGCCCGAGCTTGCACGCTCCAGGAGTCCGCCATGGATGAGCGTGCGCAGCAGGCGGAAGACGGTGGTCTTGGGGAGTTGCGTTCGGTCGATAACGTCGGTGAGGCTCAGGTCTTCGCCGAGGCTGCGAAACGCCTTCAAGACCTCGCACGCGCGCAGAACGGTTTGCGATTCGTTGCGGTCTCCGCGGCGCGTGGGAGCGGCAGCGGAGGAGGAGTTCGGGGTTTCCGAAGAAGCTTTCTTGCTGCTGGTGTAGGCGCTCATAGGATCACCCGGAAGAGTCTATATTCCGTCTACCGGAATTGGCAAGTGCCGAATTCGGAATGCAGATACTTCGCTGGATATACCTACCGCGAGCCCACGACGTGGTGACCTGGGCGAGTAATTTCTATGGTGCGTTGGCTGGCGTCGCAGGGCTCACATGACACGGGCCGGCCGTCGAGAAAGACAGCGCTCTTTGCATCAGGCGGTGTGTAGCTGACGATCGCATGAGCGATTCCGGCCGGGAGATCAACTTCAATCCCTTTGTGTTTGTCGATGTGAATTGTGATGATGCCGTGGGGTGTGGGAACGGTGCCGCCGGCGTACTCGAGATCGAGGAGACTGGGGCGAATGTCCACCGTGTCGTAGCCGGGGCTGGAGGGGGTGACGCCCAATACGTTCTCCGTAATCCAGGCGGTGGGTCCTGACGACCAGCCGTGTGCGAGCGAGACGAAGTAGCCGCTGGTGCCGTCGGCCTGCAGCGAGAGGTGGGGATTCGTCTTGGGCCAGCGGAGATCGTACGACTCCCAGAAGCTTGTCGCTCCTTCCGCGAGCATGCCGCCCCAGTATGTGCGAATCCAGTTGAGCGCCTCCCGTTGGTGCCCCATCGCGGCCATGGCATCGAGGACGTAGGCATTGAAGTAGGGACTGATGACCGGATCGGCGGGCGCGTCCTGCTTGACGTGCGAAAGAACTTCGGACCAGAGGAGGCTTGCCGGCTTAGGATCTACGAGCGCGGCGAGTGCATTGAGCTGCCATGTGTTGCCATACGTGACTTCGTTCGCATCTCGCAGCGTGTGGATCGCGTTCAGGGTCCGGGTTGCCTGCGCATCGTATCGCTTGGCATTCGCGTCGTCGTCCATTGCGCGAAGCAGGGTGGCCGCCGCACGATAGCCTCGGATGTATTGGAACTGCGTTCCTGTGCGGGACTCCTGCGTGTAGGCATAAAGGCCGGGAGCCCAGTCGACGAAGAGCCATTGGTGCTTCGCATTCTCAAACAGCCCATCGGCATTCAGGCTGGCATCCATGGCTGCGAGGATGTCGAGCAGAGCTTGGCGCTGCGAGACGAGGAAGGTCTTGTCACCGGAATGCTGGTAGAGATTGTCGAGCGAGGTGATCCACAGAGCGGAATAGCTGGGGATTCCATTGACGTGTGTACCTCTGGGCGGAACCAATCCGCGAAGCGTCTCTTCTGTAAGTGGGCGGTCGCCGAAGACGGTGGAGATGACTCGGCCTTCGACGTCGAGGTCGCCTGCCCAGCGTCCGCGGTCGCGTTTGGCAGCATCCCAGATTCCGTCCTGCATGCAGAGGTGAGCCGTGTAGGCGCCGACCTCCCAGATGCGGTTTAACAGCGGATCGGACGACTCGAAACTGCCAGAGTAGGTGACTGGGTAGAAGATGCCTTCGACGCGAATTGACTTGAATGCGGTGACTGGCGCGCCTTGCAGAAAGCGTATGCGGACGTAGCGGAAGCCTGATTTAGGGCCGCGGGCAATGCCATTGGCGGGAGCGTAGAGAAGATTCGTTCCGAGATAATTGCCGCCCTGCTGGCCGCCTGTAAAGCCGGTAGCGAGTGCCTCAATCTCCGACTCTCCATATGCGATGGAAAGCGTGGAGTTAGTCGGCGA
>DASWCA010000168.1:0-5009 GCA_036390355.1 Acidobacteriaceae bacterium | reverse complement strand
AATACCGATCCGGCGCTGGTGGCACAACACAAGGCGCTAAGCTCACCCTGGTATTCGATGGGGCTGCGGTACGAGGGCCTGCGCATGCGCAAGGCGATGATGTCGGACGCAATGAGCGTGGAGATGATGGCGAAGACGCGGGCGTCACTGGACTTTACGCCGCGTGATGACATGCCGCCGGAGTTGGTGGCTGATCCGGATCTTGCCAATGTGAAGCCAGCAAAGGCTCCGCAGATGCGCAAGCTGATCGAGGCGGCGTTCAAAAAGCTGTTTGCGCCTCAGAAGAGGAAGCTGGCTGGGGGATCGACCGCCTACACCGGCGTTCTGCTGGGCGCCGAGACTACGGTGTGGATTGACTACGCGGGGATGGGCATGCAGCTCCTGCATGGGGTCAGCATTCCGGATGAGATGAGGCGGGTCCTGGTTGCGCGGCTGACGTATGAGAGTTTGTGGGGCGCTGGCCGGGGATGGGACTACATCACGGAAGAGAACGCGGAGGCGAGCATGCAACTGCTGTACGAGCTGATTGTCAACGTCGTTCGGCTGCGCTGCCAAGTGCTTGATCTCATTGGCGCCGGCGACGCGGGCCCGGCTTGACGACGAAAGAAACCAGTGGCGCGGCGGTTGCGCGGAAAAACGGGTGAGTGCAAAATCGAGTCAGGCACGACGGAACGCGGCTTTCGAAGTTAACGACGAGGTGACGCATGAAGCGTATCTGGTTGGGTCTTCTGATTGCAGTGTTTGCGGCTTCGGCTGGAGTGGCCAGAGCGTTGCCGCCGGGTTCGGTGGCGCCCGATTTCAAGGGCGTCGATTCGAACGGAGTAGAACACAACCTTAGCGAGTATCGCGGCAAGTATGTGGTGCTGGAGTGGGCGAACCGCGGCTGTCCGTATGAGCAGAAACACTACTTGAGCGGCAATATGGAGTCGCTGCAGAAGCAGTGGACGTCCAAGGGAGTGGTCTGGCTCAGCATTCTCTCGGACCCGCCCGGGGCGCAGGGCTATGTAACGCCGGCTGAGGAGAATGACTACCTCAAGAAGATGAAGGCGTCGCCGACCGCGGCGTTGCTCGATTCGCACGGAACCATCGGGCATTTGTACGACGCGCGCACGACACCGCACATGTTCGTGATCGACCCAGCCGGAAAGATCGTTTACCAGGGCGCCCTGGATGATAAACCGACGCCTGACCCCGCGAGTCTGAAGTCCGCGGACAACTACGTGAGCGATGCATTGAATGCGGCGCTGGCAGGAAAGCCGGTTCCGGTTGCAGTGACCAAGCCATACGGCTGTTCCGTGCACTACGGAAATTGACTCGGCATTCGCATCCAGCTAAAGCCCTGATCGCGGGTTTGCTGTCGCGTTGGGCAGCGGGAGGACTGCGCCGCGACGGTGTAGACTCGCAACTCTTTTCCTGCAACCTTTCCCCGATGTCGTTGTCCCTGAAAGTGTTATTCCCGTCTACGGAACGATTGAGTATCTTCAAATGCAAGGGATCTGGTTCGAATCCCGGCGACAGCCATGCAGTAATTGGTTTTTTCTCAGCAATTCAGCGCGATCAAAGGAGACCATGTCACTCGGTTTTGCTGCTTTTTCGTTGACGATCCGCGCGTTGCCTGACAAGATGGGGTTATTCGTGTAATGCACCTGCACAGCCGGTCGATGAGTCCAGTATGACTCCGGAATCGGCGCCGCGTACGTCACCGTCCACCCCCTCTTATGTCTGTTTGCCGACCGAAAGACCGGATCGGCACTATAATCGATATCCGCCTGAGAAGGCTGTGTAATCCCGTCGACGCAGATGAGAAGTTCGCAGTCGAGGGAGGGCCCAATGAGCAGTGGTCGTATACGCATACAAGTTGCCGTAGTTCTCTTCATTCTGCTTCCCGCGGCAACCGGAGTTGTCGCGGTGCATGCTTCTGCCACCTGCGAGCGTTTCGTTCGGACTTACGTCACGAAGCCGGTACGCAATCGAGTCAGCAAGACGACGGCGAGCGCATGGGCCGCATGGCGCCTCGCCCATCCTAACTGGAAGCCAAACCCGAACGTCCACCGGCCAAAGTATGTGATGACCCGGAATGAAGCGGTGCAGAAGGTGGCCGCCGCCTGTTCGGTTGAGACCGATCCAACAAACCTTGACCTGCTCTTCAAGCCGGCAGACTTTGATGTTCCGCCACCGGTCATCGAACTTCATGCAATGGACACCACGCAGATCGACTTCCCGGAGTTGACCCCTCCGGAGGTCGCGGAGGTAACTCCCCCGATCATGCCCTTCCTGCCTATCGTTCCGCCGCTGGTGCCGGTTGGTCCTGGAGAAACGCCGGAGCCTGCCAGCTTACTTCTGGCTGGATCTGGAATTGTCATGATGCTGTTGTTTAGTGGGAAGATCCGTCGGGCAGACGCGCGGCAGGCGTAAGGCCGGCGAAACCAGAAAAGCTGATGGCGATGTTATCGAAAGTGGAGTTGCACCTGCATCTGGACTGCTCGCTGAGCTACCAGGTGGTGTCCCGGCTGGCGCCTTCTATTTCGCGCGAGGAGTTCGACGCCGAGTTTGTCGCGCCGCCGCAATGCTCGAGCCTGGCGGATTTTCTGACACGGGCGCCGCGGGGCTTTCAGTTGATGCAGAGCGAGGAAGCGCTTCGGCTGGTGGTTGAAGACGTATTCGAACAGCTTGGCAGGGACGGAGTTATCTACGCCGAACTTCGTTTTGCCCCGCTGCTGCATATAGCTGCCGGAATGACGCCGGATGCGGTGGTTGCGATTGTCGATCGAGCGACTGAGGAGTGCATTCGTGCGACGGGAATCGAAGCTCGCCTGATCCTGTGTACGCTGCGGCATTACAACCGCGAGCGAAGCCTTCTGACCGCGCAGCTTGTCGAACGATTCACCGGCAGCCGGGTAGTGGCGCTCGACATCGCAGGAGACGAGGCAGGATTTTCGATCGATGCACATGTTCCGGCGTATCGCTATGCGATCGACCATGGCCTCGCTCGAACCGCGCATGCCGGCGAGGCCCGCGGGGCTGACAGCGTGTGGGAGACGCTGCGGGCGTTTGAGCCGTCGCGGATCGGGCATGGGGTGCGGAGCATCGAAGACGTGTCGCTGGTGGAACATTTGCGGCGCGAGCAAATCCATCTTGAGGTTTGTCCGAGCAGCAATGTGCAGACCCGCACAACACCAGCGTACGCTGACCATCCCGTGGATCGGCTGTTCCGGACAGGCGTATCGCTCGGCATCAGCACCGATACTCGAACCATTACCAACGTGACGCTGGAGCAGGAGTATGCCCGGCTTCGCGAGAACTTTGGCTGGGGCGATGATGAGCTGGCCGCTTGCAACCGGGCAGCATTGCGTGCGGCGTTTCTCGATGAACCGACGCGTGCGCGGCTGTTGACGAAACTTGGCGCAGGTTAGCTGCCGCGCTTGTTTTGGCGAATGCGGGCGATCTCTTCCATCCGCTGGGCGAGCGCTTTTTCGCGGCCTTCCTGCGTGGGGTGGTAGTAGCGGCGGCCGCTGAGCGAGGGTGGCAGACACTCCATATCGGCTACGCGGCCTTCTACGTCGTGGGCGTACTGGTAGTCGCGGCCGTAGTCCAGCGACTTCATGAGTTTGGTGGGTGCGTTGCGCAGGTGGAGCGGAACCGGCTCAGCCGCAGTGGCTTCGATGTCGGTAAGGACAGCTCCGTAGGCGGTGTACACGGCGTTCGATTTGGGCGCGAGCGCAAGGTAAACGACGGCCTGCGCGAGGGCGAGTTCTCCTTCCGGCGAGCCGAGGAAGTGCATGGCGTCGCGCGCGGAGAGGCAGAGATTGAGGGCCTCGGGCGCGGCAAGTCCGATGTCTTCGACCGCCATACGGACGATGCGGCGGGCGACGTACATGGGATCTTCGCCGGCCTGGAGCATGCGGCCCAGCCAATAGAGCGCAGCGTCGGCGTCGGAGTTGCGGACGCTTTTGTGCAGCGCGGAGATGATGTCGTAGTGTTGCTCGCCCTGTTTGTCGTAGAGCAGGACCCGGCGCTGCAGGGCTTCGGCTGCGATCTCTTTGGTAATGCGGTTCTCTGGGTGCTCGGCGGACAGAGTTGCGGCAATGTCGAGCGCGTTGAGAGCGTTGCGCGCATCGCCGCTGGCATAGGAGGCGATGGTCGCAAGGGCGTCTTCGTCCGCCTGCACGCCGGATGCGCCGAGACCACTGGCGCTATCGGTGAGGGCACGGTGGAGAAGGCTGATGATTTGCGCCTCCGCGAGCGGCTGGAGCGTGTAGACGCGGCATCGGGAGAGCAGCGCCGCGTTCAGTTCGAAGGAGGGATTCTCCGTGGTGGCACCGATTAGGCGGATGGCGCCGCGCTCGACGTAGGGCAGGAAGGCATCCTGCTGAGCCTTGTTGAAGCGGTGAATCTCGTCGACGAAGAGGATGGTTCGGCCGGGGGAGGAGGTGTTGAAGCTGGCGGATTTTTCCGCAGCGACCATGACTTGCTTGATCTCCTTGATGCCGGACATGACGGCGGAGAACTCGATGAACGTGGCGTGGGTGAGCGCGGCGATGATCTTGGCGAGCGTAGTTTTGCCGGTGCCGGGCGGGCCCCAGAAGATCATGGAGGTGGGGTCGTCGTGCTCGATGGCGAGGCGCAAGGGCTTGCCTCGGGCGAGCAGATGCTCCTGCCCGACGAACTCGTCCAGCGCGCGCGGGCGCATGCGCTCGGCCAGTGGCGCCTGGCGAAGGCTCGATGCGGCGGCGGCGATGGGAGTGGTGTCGAAGAGGCTCATGGCGCAAGGTACTAGGTTCGAGGTTCGAGGTTCGAGGAAGCCGTTCGCTGGCGGGCGGCTTCGTAGAGGAGCAGCGAGCCGGCGACAGCGGCGTTGAGACTTTCGATGCCACCCGGGGTCGGGATGGTGATGCGTTCGTCGGCCAGGTCGAGCAGGTCGGCGGAGAGGCCTGCGCCTTCGTTGCCGATCATGAGGGCACAGGGTCCGTTGAGGTCGGCGGTGGCGACGGCGATCGGGCTCGTGTGCG
>DASWCA010000167.1:0-13567 GCA_036390355.1 Acidobacteriaceae bacterium | reverse complement strand
GCCGCTCCCCGAACCAGCATCCATACGCAATGACGTCGCATCGACGCCATCGATGTTTGCCCCGTAGGCTGCAGCCGCGGTTCCGTTGAATGTGCCGGTGCCTGTACCCGTGGCCGAGCTATACCCGGGCGCAAGCGCCTGAAGGCCCAGCAGGCTGCGGCCATTCACAGGAAGATCATTGACCTCTTCCAGATTGACCGAGGTGGAAAGCTGGTTCGACGAGGTTTCGATGACCGGAGCAGAGACCGAAGAGACATTGACTTCCTGGGTTGTGACGCCGACCTTCATAAGAATATTCAAGGGCGTTGCGACGCCGGCCTGAACGACGATGCTGTCGTAGTTGACCGTGGTGAAGCCTGTGTGCTCGACGGTGAGGTGGTAGCTGGCCGGCGGCAGCGCAGTGAAGGTAAAGGTTCCGGAACTAAGCGTCGTGCCCTCGCGGGCAACGCCTGTTTCGTTGTCTGTCAGCACCAGATGGGTTCCGGGCAGGAGGGCTTTGGTGGCATCCATCGTTTGGATGGCGATGGACCCGTTCGAGGTCTGGGCGGAGGCTACGCCGGAGGCGAGTGAGAACAGTATTCCCGCGAAGACGAGGATCGCTGGGCGGCTTAAGAGTCCCTTGAACATCGGTCACCTGCCTATGTATTCAAAATTGTATTTGTGGAACCCCTATACATTCCCCTAAAAGCATTCAGTCTGTCAACACCTTTTAATCTTGACGGTGACCTTATTGTGCAGGGACGTTTGGCAGGATCAAAACATTACGCGGCTTTCCGGCGGATTGGGAGGAGTTTGGGATACCGGTAAACTACTGTAGTTTAGTGAGTTACTTGCTTAATAGCCGACTTCCTAGAGGAGGATCGGCTTTTGATGCCGCTATGCCGATTGGGTTGTTTGGGAGAGGAAATCCAGGGAATGAGTCCATGATTGGATTCTTAGAAATATTCCGACGGGAGGTTTGGATCGGCCGGAATCGGTTACAGTGTAGTCGCTGAGTTTGTTGAAGGCAGACAAGCGTTTCGCTTACCGCTTGACCATCGACATTATTGGAGATTTCGACATGCATCGATTGTTTCGGGCTTCAAGGGGTTTGCTCGCCGTGATGTTCTGCCTCGTATTCCTTGGCATGGTTCGCCCTTCTGTCGCGCAGACGGATCTGAGCGGCTATTGGGATGCTCGCACGCCGAATCCGAGCGGGGATGGGACGTTCCGCGACACCTACTTCGAAATTCAACAGGCGGGCGAGACGATTAGCGGCACGCTGATCCGGCGGCCAAACGGGATTCCGATAACGGGGAGCTTCAAGGACGGCGCGATCCACTTTGTGACCGTGCCTCCGGAGCCGGCAGCGGCGCCCGCGGGTTCGACTGCGCCTCCGCGGCCGGGGCAGCGGCCGATCGCGTATGACGGGACATACGAAAATGGCAAGCTGATGTTGACCAGCCAAGGGCGGAATGGCACGGTCGCATCGGTGGCGGAGAAAGTAACGAAGGAAGCGACGATGCCTCCGGCGCCACTGCCGCTGCCGGCGCTCAAGGACCTCCCGGACAACGGGCTGGCCAGGACGCCGCCGATGGGCTGGAATAGTTGGAACAAGTTCGGCGGGAGGGTTGACGACGCCGCGGTGCGAGGAATGGCGGACGCGATGGTGTCGAGCGGGATGAGCAAGGCCGGCTACGTCTACATCAACATCGACGACACCTGGGAGCTGGGACGCGACGCGAACGGGAATATCACGTCGAACAAGAAGTTTCCGGACATGAAGGCGCTTGCCGATTATGTGCACTCGAAGGGGCTGAAGATCGGAATCTATTCGAGCCCGGGGCCGAAGACGTGCGCAGGGTATGAAGGCAGCTTCGGGCACGAGGCGCAGGATGCGAAGACGTTCGCGGCGTGGGGCATCGACTATCTGAAGTACGACCTTTGCAGCGGGCTCGATATCTATAAGGACGATGCGCCCACGTTGCAGGCGATTTATCAGAAGATGGGTCAGGCGCTTGAGGAGACGCACCGGCCGATTATCTACAGCCTGTGTGAGTATGGCCGCGCGACCGTGTGGACGGGCTGGGGAGAGAAGAGCAGCGGGAATCTGTGGCGCACGACCGGCGACATCTCCGACCGTTGGGAGTCGATGGATAAGATCGGGTTCAGCCAGATCAAGCTTGCGGCGTACGCGAAGGCTGGGCACTGGAACGATCCGGACATGCTGGAGATCGGCAATGGCGGCATGACAGCGGATGAGTACCGGACTCATATGAGCCTGTGGTCGCTGCTGGCGGCGCCGCTGATCGCCGGCAACGACCTGCGCACGATGACGGATGAGACGAAGAGCATCCTGATGAACGACGAGGTTATTGCGATCGACCAGGATCCGGAGTACAAGCCGGTTACGTCTGTGTCGAGCGAGGGCGGGATCGAGGTGCTGATGCGGCCTCTCGACGATGGCTCGGTTGCGGTGGGGATGTTCAACCGGACTGGTGCCGCGGTTGACGCGCAATTTGCGCGGAGCAGCTTGCCTGCCGGGTTGGCCGGCAAAGGAACTAAGGCGCGGGATTTGTGGAAGCATGAGGCAGTTGCGATGGAAGGGGATGCGTTCAAGACGACCGTGCCTAGCCATGGGGTGGTGCTGTTGAAGGTCAGCACGCACTAAGAGAGCGCTGCTGGAGAATTGAGAGCAGGAGATCGGCTTATGAAAACTCCGAAGAACATCGACGTGTTATTTGTCGCCGGTTTTGGCCCGCTCGTTCGCGACCCAGCCGCAAGCCGCAAGTTCTATTCCGAGGCATTGGGGCTGCCGTTCAAAGAAGATGCCAACGGATATCTGCATACGGGCGGGCTGGAGGGCGTGAAACACTTTGCACTGTGGCCGCTGTCGCAGGCGGCAGAGTCCTGCTTTGGCACGGATCAATGGCCTGGCAATCTGCCTGTGCCACAGGCGTGGATCGAGTTCGATGTAGCGAATATCGATAAAGCCACCGCGGAACTGAAGTCGCAAGGGTACAAGCTACTGGTTGCGACGCGAAAGGAACCCTGGGGTCAAATCGTCACGCGGCTGCTAGGACCGGAAGGTCTGCTGGTCGGCATCACCCATACTCCCCCGCTGCGGAAGTAAGCTCTTGTGCTGAGCCCCTGGTGACCAAATCTCCGAATTCAATGTATACAATAATGTATAAATTTATGGGAAGATTTTTCAGAACCGTGAGGCCCAGTTGAAACGCCTGCAACCAGTCGCCTTTTGCATCGCCACCTTCGTTCTTGTGACTGCCTCGGCACAGCAGCCGCCGCAGCCACGCGTGGTCCACAGCGCGGGCAACCCTATCCTCTCCGACGGTTCGTATTACTCTGCCGATCCGGCTCCGATTGTCGTCGGCGACACGCTGTATATCCTCGCCGGACGTGACGAGGCGCCGCCCAATGTCAACAACTTCGTCATGAACGAGTGGCAACTATTCTCGACGAAGAACGTTGCCTCAAAACAGTGGCTGCACTATCCCGGCATCCTGCGGCCCGAGAAGGTGTTTTCCTGGTCAAAGCCGGGTCACGCCTATGCCGGGCAAATCGTGCAGGGCCCAGACAAGCGCTTCTACCTATATGCGCCAGTGCAGGAGGGAAAGCGCGAGCACGCCGATCCTTTCGTGATCGGCGTTGCCGTCTCCGACAGTGTGCTGGGGCCGTGGAAGGATGCGCATCCGAGTGGCCCGATCGTCTCGCAATCGGTGCCCGAGCCCAACAAGATCCAGAACATCGACCCTACAGCAATGGTCGATGACGATGGGCGCGTGTATCTGTATTGGGGCACGTTCGGTCGACTACGCGGTATCGAGCTTGAGACGGACATGGTCACCCCCAAGGGCAAGGAGATCAGCGTTGACGGCCTCATGGGCTTCTTCGAGGCGGCGTGGCTCTTTCGGCGCAAGGACACCTACTACATGGTCTACGCCGACAATCAGGCGGGCCCGAATTCGCCATGTACACCGGCGAACTATCACGCATGCATTGCCTATGGCACATCCAGCTCGCCGCTTGGGCCATGGACCTATCAGGGCGTTATCCTCGACCCCGTCTCTTCCACCACATCGCATCCCGGTGTCATCGAGTTCAAGGGGAAGTGGTACATCATCTATCACACCGCCGACGCCAAAGGAGGCGGACACTTCCGACGCAGCGTTGCGATCGACACCGTGCAGTGGAACGACAACGTGTCGCCCGCACGGATGCTGAAGGTGAAACAGACGCATGAACCGAGGCCGCCGGCGGAGCCGACTCGCAACGTTGCTTTGGCGGCGCACGCGACTGCGTCCAACGAGCCGATCCCGGTGCAGTACTGGATCAAGGCGCTCAACGACGGAATCGTCCGCCCGAACCCACTGCCCCCGGATATGTGGGGCAGTTGGACGCCGCACAACCCCACCAGACAGTGGATTCAGTATGAGTGGGGCAAGCCGGTTACGCTGGACGGCTCGCGCATTCTGTTTTGGAACGATCACCCGCAAGGCGCGAACATCGGAGTGGCGCCGCCGGCCGTCTGGCACCTCGAATATCGCAGCGGAGACGAATGGCGTCCCGTAGCCAATGCGAGTGGCTATCCGACTACGATGGGTTCCTTTGTCGAGGTGAAGTTCGATCCGGTGACCACGCGCTGCCTCCGCGCCGTGTTCGACGCTTCCGGCGACGGCAAGCAGTATGCCGCCGTTGCTGTCCAGGAATGGGAGACGCTCGCTCCCAAGACGGTTGGGACTTCCGGGCTAAAGAAACTGTCGCCGGGTGGCGATGCGAAGTTACAGTGCTCGGCGGCCTCTTCCACGCTGCCATAATTTCTTCGCGTCGCTCTATCGAGCGAGAGAACCGCAGTACACACCTCAAGGAGTAGGCGCCCGCTCAAAGACAACTACCGAGATTCTGCGCGTCGCGCAGAATGACGGCCTTCGGGGACCTGGGTGGGCGTTGTGAGCCTTTGTTGACAACTAGGATGCCCAGATGAGATTTTCTATGTACTCTAAATTGTATCCACGAAGTGTTTTTTAGCGGCTGACAAGACGAGGCAACATGGACTCGAAACTGACACGTAGACATTTTCTCGGCGGCGCGGCCGCGGCGGGCGCCTCAACGCTTTTGCCTTCGAAGGCGGTGGCGGCCATGACAGACGGGAAGACCCTGGCGTCAACCGGCGCAGATACCGCCAACTCGTCGCTCACCCGCGCCACCGTCGCCAAGGTCAAGTGGAAGGCAGAGCCGTTCTCAATGACCGAGGTCCGTCTTCTGCCCAGCTTTTGGAAGGACATGATGGAGCTCAATCGGAGTTATCTCTATTCCCTACCCAACGAGCGGCTGGCCCATAACTTCCGTGTCACCGTTGGCATCGCTTCCGACGCCGATCCACTTGGCGGCTGGGAGGCTCCCGACTGCGAGCTGCGCGGCCACTATGTCGGCCACTATCTCTCTTCGTGCGCCTTCATCCACGCAAGCACCGGGGACGAGGCCATCGTCGCCAAGGCCAACGATCTCGTCGTGATTCTCGCTCAGTGTCAGGCCAAGGATGGATACCTCGGCGCTTACCCGGCCGCGTTCTACGACCGCCTGCGCGCTCATCAGAAGGTGTGGGCTCCCTTCTACACCTACCACAAGATTCTGGCCGGCATGATCGACATGTACGAGCACACCGGCAACAAGCTGGCCCTTGATGTCGCCATCAAGATGGCCGACTGGGCCGACGCCTACTCTAAGGCCATTTCCGATGACGAGTGGCAACGGGTCCTGCTCACCGAGCATGGCGGAATGAATGAGGCGTCCTTCAACCTCTACGCCATCACGGGCAACGCCAAGTACCGCGACCTGGCCTACCGGTTCGAGCACAAGAAGATTTTCGTGCCGCTCGCAGCGAACCAGGACATGCTCAACGGCAATCATGCCAACACCAATATCCCGAAGATGATCGGCGCGATTCGCGGCTATGAATTGACCGGCGACTCCCGCTACCTTAGCATTGCCCAGAACTTCCATCGCATCGTCAAAGATCACCACACCTACTGCACGGGCGGAACCAGCAACGGCGAGGGCTGGCACGAGCCGGACGGAATCGCGAGCCAACTCGGGCCCGCTGCGGAGGAGTGCTGCTGCTCGTACAACATGATGAAGCTCACGCGACATCTGTTCGGCCAGGAACCCGACGCGAAACACTTCGACTACTACGAGCGCATGCTGCTCAATGTTCGTTACGGCACGCAGGATCGCAATGGCATGCTGATGTACTATGTCTCGCTGCGCCCCGGCATGTACAAGACCTTTGGCACACAGTTCGATGCTTTCTGGTGCTGTACCGGCACCGGTTCCGAGGAGTATGCGAAGCTGAACGACTCGATTTACTTCCGTGATGATTCGTCTGTCTACGTCAATTTGTTCATTCCATCCAAGCTCGACTGGAAGGAGCGTGGCCTGCAGCTCCGGCAGACGACGAAATATCCGAATGAGCAGACCGTCACGTTCACGGTCGATGCTGCTCCGTCCAAGCCGACCGCCATCAAAGTCCGCGTGCCTTACTGGGCGACGAAGGGTGTCAACGTCGCAGTCAACGGCGAGCCGATGATCGCTACTGCCACTCCATCCACCTATATCGAGGTCAATCATCCGTGGAAAGCGGGGGATGTTGTCACCGTTGACCTCCCGATGACGCTTCACATCGATCAGGCGCCGGATGACAAGCAGGTTCAGGCGGCGATGTACGGGCCGCTGGTGCTCGCCGTGCGCCAGGGGAGCGAGGGTCTCACCAATTCCATGATCTACGGTGGCTCCGGTCCACGCGGCTTCGATGATGGCTACCCGATGCCGACAGTCAACATGCGTTTCCCGACACAGCGCCGGCCTGGGAATGCGCCCGCCTCAGCTCCTGTTGCACCGCCGGTTGCCGACGATGGCGTCTGGTTCGAGCAGACGGAAGGCTCACGCCGCTATCCGTTGCAATTCCGCACCAAAGGCCGCGGCCCAACTCACACTCTGATACCACTCAACCTCATTATGGATGAGCGGTATTCCGTTTATGTTCGCAACGAAGGAGTCGTGTAGTCAAAGGCAACTACAGAGATTCTGACTCTGCGAGTCAGAATGACGGCGTGGCGGATGATTGCAAATCAAGCGGGTCCCAGCGGCGGACCCGCTTGCTGTATCTGGAGGCGTAAGCGAATGCATCTTGCAGACGATTTGAAAATCATAGAGGCCGCGGAAGCGGGCGAATCGCCCACAGAGTTCCGTAAAGCGCTGGGCCTCTTCGACTCGATCATGATCGTCGCCGGCATCATGGTGGGCTCCGGCATCTTCATCGTCAGCGCAGAGATCTCGCGGCAGGTCGGTTCGGCCGGCTGGCTTCTGGTCGCGTGGATCATCACCGGCGTCCTCACCATCTTCGGCGCGCTCAGTTATGGTGAGCTTGCCGCGATGATGCCCGACGCGGGCGGTATGTACGTCTATCTCCGCGAGGCCTTTTCACCTCTGCTCGGCTTTCTCTATGGCTGGACGCTCCTCACGGTGATCCAAACAGGGTCCATCGCCGCGGTAGCGATCGCATTTGCCCGCTTCAGCGCGGTCCTGTTCCCGTCTATCAACGAAAGCCACTACCTCATCGCGCCTGTCCATATCCTGCCTGGCTACGCTTTGTCGCTCTCGACAGCGCAGGCCGTTGCCCTCATCATTATCCTTCTGACTTGCTTCGTCAACACGCGCGGCGTCTCCTGGGGCAAGCTGATCCAAAACATCTTCACCGTTGCGAAGCTTGCCGGCATGGTATTGCTGCTTGGCCTCGGCGCCTTCGCCTTCTTACGCAACCCGTCGGTCTTCCATGCCAACTTCAACGACGCATGGCATCCGCGGCATGTTGCGCTGATTCACACACTCGACGCCACGACAGGCTTCGGACTGCTGGTCGCACTCTGCGTCTCGCAGACTGGCTCGCTATTCTCTGCGGACTCGTGGCATGACATTACCTTCGTGGCCGGGGAGGTCCGCAATCCGCGGCGCAACCTGCCGCTTGCCCTTGGCCTTGGCACCTTCATGGTCATCGCGCTTTATCTGCTCTGCAATCTCTGCTACCTCGCCGTACTGCCGGTCGCGGCTATCCAGACCGCACCGGGTGATCGTGTCGCAACCCTGGTCGTCGATACCGTGCTGCCTGGAATCGGCAGCCTCGCTATGGGCTGTTTGATCATGGTCTCGACCTTTGGCACGGTCAACGCTCTCACTCTCGCAGGGGGCCGCGCTTGCTATGCGATGGCCCAGGATGGGCTCTTTTTTCGTCATGCCGGCACGCTCAACCGCGCCCGTGTTCCAGGCTGGGCACTGGCGATCCAATGCCTCTGGTCTTTGCTGCTGGTCCTGCCGCGCACGTATGACGCCGCAACTCACACGTATGGCAATCTCTATAGCAACCTGCTCGACTATGTGATCTCCGCTGCCCTCATCTTTTACATCCTCACGGTGGTCGGCCTGTTCCGCTTGCGGCACACACGGCCCGATGCGCCCAGGCCGTATCGCTGCTGGGGATATCCCTGGCTGCCTGCGCTCTACATCGCCGGGTCGTCGATCATACTGGCGATGCTGTTTGCCTATCGGACGGCAACAACATGGCCGGGACTACTGATCGTGCTGAGTGGAGTTCCGGTTTACTTACTCTTGCGCAGACCTGAGGGGTGAGGCTCAGCCGAATCGCGATCTTTCAGAACGATTCGCTTTACGCGGAAGCGAGAACGGCCCGCCTTTTCGGCGGGCCGTTCTTTTTAGGCAAAACGTTGTTGGTGAGCTAGTCAGAAGCAGACTAGAAGCTGTACTTGAGTTCGAACTCCGTGATGCGCTGGTTGTTGCCGCCGAACCCTTGCTTGAAGTGCTGGGTGCCGAACAGGTCTGCGGGCTTGCCGTTTGCATTTCCGTAAGCATTGCTTGCCACGACCGGGCTACCCGTATTGCACGATCCGGGAGCTACGCCTCCACATGTATCGTTCACGGAGATGGCGTGGGTTGTGTAGTTATAGAAGTAGTACTCCGTCGTTGATTCTCCGGAGCCGAAGATGGGCAGCGGGTGATTGAGCCAGTTGAAGGCCGAGGCGGTGAACTTAATCTGGTTGTGCTCGTGGAAGATGAAGGTCTTGGAGAGCGCGAGGTCGTTCTCCATAAAGGCCTGCCCTGCGATGAAGGGAAGACCGAATCCGCCGGACGACCCGAAGGGCGCCGCCGTGAAGCAAGGCCTGTAGAGTTGATACTTCGCCAAGCCGGACTTCGCATCGCAGGTCATCTGCGGACGAGCAGTGACGATGCCTGCGTTCGTACCGAAGAAGGTAGCCTGGCCGACACCTCGGGTACTCGTGGTGAGCGACTGGGGATTTCCCGCAGCAGGCAGCGAGGCAGGATCGTACTGGATGCTGATGGTCGGCAGCGTCTGTACACCCTGCTGCCACAGGGTGATGCCGGAGATCGTCCAGCCGTTGACGGCTCCGCCAATGAACCGGTTGCCGTGGAAGAAGTTGGGTTCCCGATAGATGTACGAGGAGTTGAAGACGAACGGCCGGTTCAGGTTGTCATACGTATTGTTCGGCGCAATGTTGAATGGATCCCAATTGACGACCGTACCCAGCGACTTCGACCAGGTAAAGTTCGCGTTCAGCGAGATCGGGCCGGCCCGCTTGAGCAAGGTGGCTTGCAGGGCATTGTAGTTCTGGTAATTGTTGTGCTGGATCATGTTTACGGCAGCCGTGCCATAAATTGTGCAGCTTGTGTTGGCAGTGGACGTGCAGGCGATACCCTTGCCGAAGGGCCGGAAGTCGGCGTCCGAAGCGCCCGACGAGCAGGTGGCGCCCAGGTTCTCAGGGTTGCAGATTGTCTTTCCGTACCCGGCACTCCCGATAGTCGGATCCTGCTTGCCTACCCACTGGCCGCCGACGAGCTGGCCGTAAGCATACAGCGGGGTCTTGTTCTGGTTGGCGTAGTTACCCGTGGCGACACCGTCCTGTCCATTGTCGGCCATGTGCATGGCATGGTTACCCACATACGCGACGTCCAGCAACATGCTCCAGGGAAGTCTCTGGTCGATGGTGAAGTTGTAGGAGTAGGTCAGCGGGATGCCATGATCGTTCGGATCATAGCCGGTCTGCCCGTTTTGGGCGCACTGCACCTGGCACTTCGGCACGAGGGCTGCAAGCTGGCCGATCTGCGAGAGCAGGAAGGTACTGTTCGCCACAGCGGATGTGACATTATTCGATGCGTTGAAGTTCTGAACCCCCTGGGCCGTGTTCAGAGCGGCCTGAGGACCGTTGGCGGCCTCCTGGTAGCGATAGGCGCCCCATCCTCCGCGCACCAGGGTCTTGCCATTGCCGAAGACGTCATAGGAGAGGCCGAGGCGCGGCGAGAGAAAACCAAACCGGTCCGACCGGCCACTGAGAGGAAGGGAGGCGTCGATACCGTGCCAGTAGAAGCCGGGAGCGTACTTGCCTGCGTAGAAGTCCGGCAGAACACGGTTCGCGTAGAAGACAGCAAGGCCGACGCCCTGGCGGTCATACCACCACCCGATGTGCTCGAAACGGAAGCCCACCTCGACAGAGAGCTGCTTGGTGACCTTAACCTGGTCCTGGGCGTAGAGCGCAATCTCCTGGAAGGCAACATCCGATAGTGGCGAGGAGTTGCTCTCCGCGTAGTTGGTCAGGTTGCCGGTCAGGAAGTTGACTGTGCTGTTGTAGCTTCCCATCTTTGGAGATGCAGGATTAGTTAGTCTGTCGAAGTAGTTGAAATTGCTCGCGGGGGTTCCTCCGATGGTCAGGGCACCCTGCAGATTGGTGCTCTGGTTGCCCTGATAGTTGTCGGTGTTGGAGGTCATGCCGCCGAATTTCAAGGTGTGGTTGCCCCAGACCTTGGTCAGGTTGTCGGCAAACGTGGGGACGGACTTCTGCACGATATAGTAGTTGCCAGGCTCCCAGTAGTCCGGCTCCGCGACGCCAGGGTATGCGCCCTGCACCCCGGCGAAAGTAGGCATGTACTTGGGGTTCGCGCAGTAGATGCAGCCAATGGTGGCGCCAAGGGTTGAGCGGAAGTTTGCGCTGCTGCTGGTGCCCGGCAGGATGGGAATGTTGCCCCAGACCCAGCTGGCCAGCGCCTCGTTGGTCAGTGTGGGGCTGAAGATGTGGACGTAATGTCCGTTGAGAACCTTCGAGAAGGTCTGTTTGGTGAGGCCGCCACCGGGATACTGAAGGTTGTTATTGGCGCACGTACTAGCGTAGAAAGATTGTCCGCAACTGCCCGCCAACTGACTGTCGTAGCTCTGCTGGTAGGAGATATAGAACTGGTTAGTAGAGTTCCAGTTGAAGTCGAGGCGGCCGCGCGCGACCCAGCCGTTGTCGTGGTTAACAATGGGCTGGTAGTAATTGTACCCGCCGTTGTTGATGATCTGCTGGGTTGTCGTGGCGACATAAGCGGAGTTGAACGCCGGCCAGACCTTGGTAAAGTCGAGCATGTTCGGGTCGATATACGCCGCCGGAACGTAGCCGCCGTTAGATGCGACAACAGGGCCACTACCGTAATCGGTTGTGACAGTTCCCGGCATTGCAGTAGGCGAAGTGCCGTCCCGGAAGACGGTGTAGGTGGTGTTGCCGTTGGTCTGAGCGATATTCTGGCACCAGGAACCCTGGCTGTACGAGGCGCCGTTGACTCCAACGGTGGTGCTGGCGGAGTTGACAAAGCCGCCGGGACATATGACCCGGTTGTTTGCATTATCCATGCTGAAGTTGCCCTTCAGCATCTCCGGAGAAGGAAGGGAAAGCCTCAGAATGTTGGCGTTGCCCTGGTTCTGGAAGGGCATCTCAAAGGCGCCGAAGAAGAAGAGCTTTTTGTTGGTATGCGGAACCGGGCCGCTGATGCTGCCACCCGGGTAGTAGTAGGAAGCGCCCCCTTTCTGATGGATTGGAGTTGTGTGATTGTCCTGCCAGTCGTTGGCATTCAGTACGTCGTTGCGGACGTCAAACCAGCCCTCGCCGTGGTAGTGCTCGCCGCCCGACTTGCCGGTGGTGTTGATGACGTTCGGGCCGTTTGCGGTATCCGCTCCGAAGGCCGAAGTTAGCACTTGAACTTCCTGGGTCATTTCGGGGTTGACCGTAGCCAGCCCGGAGAAGTCGTCGCCGATGTCGAGGATACTGGCGCCATCCATGTTGATCGCGGTGCCGCCCTTGTAAGGCGCGCCGTTGATGCCCATTCCGTTTCCTATTGCGCTGTTTCCCGTGGTGGTCGACAAAGCGTTATAGCCGTTGTTGCCAACCTGCACCACGCCGGGAAGCACCTTCAACAGCTCAGTCGTGTCGCGGCCCGTTAGCGCCAGGTCCTGGATGTCCCGATACGAGAGGGTTTCGGAGCGCTGTCCGTTCTCCGTAGTGAGTATCTGGCCGGCGACGGAGGTTACGGTGACGGTGTCGGTGACGGCGCCAATGGCCAGCACGAACGTCGGCAGCCTGATCTCATCGCCCGCATGGACCTCAATGCCCGTCAGTTCCCTGGGGGTGAAACCCTTCGCCGAGACCTTAACCGTGTAGGTGCCGGGGTTGAGGTTCGGGACGGCGAATACACCACTCTTGTTGGTCTCCACCGGACGGGCATCCTGCATAGCCTCGTTGGTAACAATGACCGACGCGCCCTGCACCAGCGCGCCCGTGGAGTCCGTTACCGTGCCCGATACAGTGGCGGTGACCTGCGCGTGTAATCTTGGGGCCGCCGTCATCAGACAAATAAAGAGAGCGAGAGCGGTAAACAGACGGCATTTAGAAATCGTCTCGTAACCGTGAGAAAGCGGTAGATTGCGCATGGTCTTGCCTCCGAAGAAAATCAAATCCGTGCTACGAACTGTGAGCGGCGTCGATGCGTCGATAAGTAAGCTGTGGCCCATTCACAGTGCTTTCCACTTCTCTTCACTGACTGCGTTCAAGCGACTGTGCATTGCGTTGATCGGAACCTGGTAATTCAACTCACGTGTGCCGGTGAATCCGCGACCCATGCGTCGGGGTGCGGAATCAATCATTATTACGGCACAACAATAAAATGATGCTTGGTTCTTCTACTGCCGTTGAAACTAGGTTGTCAAGAAAAATCTTCTCCGTCATTTTCCGGGAATTCTTCGAGATAATTGAGAATTCAAGGAATTATCTTTGTTGGTATCGTTATTTATTTCTCATAACAATAAAATGCCTTTAGCCTCCCCCTTTCTCTCCAATCTCCAAGTGTTTTTGACACGAAACTCTTTTGTGGGATAACTTTCGGTGGCATAGAAATTTGCGATCGGTCGGCTGCTAATGATGTGACCGGCGTCCATCCATTCATTCGCATCATCCGCACACACGGAGGTCCTTCATGCGCGCCAACGCTCTCGCTCCGATCGCTTTGCTTCTCTCGCTTGCACTAGCTGGGCCGAGCTTCTCCCTCGCTCAATCGGCTGAGCAACTGCCCTATCAGGATCCCAGGCTGCCGGCTGAACAGCGCGCCGCGGATCTGGTCTCCCGCTTGACGCTCGCGGAAAAGGTCTCTGAGATGATGAACAGCTCAGCCGCAATCCCGC
>DASWCA010000166.1:0-17987 GCA_036390355.1 Acidobacteriaceae bacterium | reverse complement strand
GGCTTCCCCATCCAGGTCAATACGCTAGTGTCGGAAGAGACCGCGGACGACCTGCCCGCCATCTACGAACTGCTGAAGGACGTGAAGGTGATGCGCTGGAGCCTCTTCTACCTCATCGCCGTCGGACGCGGCAAGGAGCTTCAGCCGGTCACGCCGGAACGTGGCGAAGAGTTGATGCACTGGACCTACAAGCTGTCGCAGAAAGCGCCGTTCGCGATCAAGACCACCGAAGCCCCCTCTTATCGCCGGGTCGCCCTGAACGCGATGCGTGAAGAGGGACAGGCGGCCGCCGAGATCGAGCGCACCCCGGTCTATCGCGGATTCGGAATCCGCGACGGCCATGGAATCATGTTCGTCTCTAACCAGGGCGATATCTATCCCGCCGGATTCTTGCCCCTCGTCACCGGAAACGTGCGCCAGGACAAGCTCGTCGATGTTTACCGCGACTCGCCGATGTTCCGTGCGCTGCACACTCCGGGCATGTTCAAAGGCAAGTGCGGCCAATGCGAATATCGCACCCTCTGCGGCGGTTCACGCGCACGCGCTTTCGCATACACCGGCGACGCATTGGCAAGCGACCCCTTCTGCCCGTATCAACCCAGGGCAGCAAACGAGACAGCAGAGCAAATCCTCGCCGGCGCATACTGACACGGCCCGCCCGCAAGCTGATCGCTGCAAGCTGCAAGCTGATGGCTGCAAGCTGATGGCTGATGGCTGATGGCTGATGGCTGACATCTGATCGCTGACGGCCGACCGCCGCTGAAAATAGTGAGAGATGACTATCGAGGTTGCTCAGGCGACCGCGCTCAAGCGCTGAAAGCAGCCAGCGCCTTCCCCTCAGAGCCATCCCAGATGAGCTTGCACGGGCGACCGCGCTCAAGCGCTGAAAGCGCGCCATATACCAGCCTAGGCCGAAGGCCTAGGTACGCGTCCCGGCGAAAATCCCAGGGCTGAAGGCCCGACACAAGGTGCTCGCCCCAAACCGCCAGGGACGACGCCATGCTTCCCGCCGAATATGCCTGAGCTAACTGGATAATCATTTAGTCAGAAATCCCCGACCTCACAAGCCGGGGATTCGCACATAAAACCTCATACCTCACACCTAATACCGAAAACTGGCATCTGGCACGCTATAGGATCGCCGTGACACCGGACACCGAGAAGCGAAAAGAAATCGGCGAAGATAACATGATCACGAACAAACCGGCAGACCAAAGATGAACAGGAAGGACACAGACCGCCTCATCGAAGCGCTCGCCTCCAACTGGCAGGCGGAGATGCGCGGCTATCACACCTACAACACGCTCTCGCAGCAGGAGGCCGAGCCTCATCGCCGCCGCGTACTGCGCAACCTCGCCTTGGCGGAGAAGCATCACGCCGATCTGTGGGCATCGCGCCTCAAGGGCCTCGACGCGTCCCTTCCCGAGTACGATGGCTCCGAATCCGGAGAAGCCGACTCGCTCGCCAACCGCATCGGCGGACCGGGACTCGCGCTCCGCCGCCTGGAGTTGGAAGAGAGCCGCGACATTGCGCGCTACGCCAAGCAGATTGAGGAGTTGGGCGATGAGCCAAGTGTCGCAATCCTGAAGGAGGTCCTGGCCGACGAGGCGGAGCACCACTTCACCCTCGGCGGGCTGATTCGGCACCACCTGCCCACCGAGCCGCAAGCGCCCGAACTCGCGCAGATGGCGCTGAATGAACTGATCGCAGCGCGGGAAGCAGGACGGCCGAAGGCCGCCAGTTGGATCGGCGATGCAATCTACGGCGTGAACGACGGACTCGGCGCCATCTTCGGCATCGTCTCCGGCGTCTCCGGCGCAACCCTCGGCAACGCCCACTTCGTCCTCATCGCCGGCCTCGCCGGAATGATCGCCTCTGCCCTGTCCATGGGCTCCGGCGCGTATCTCGCCGCGAAGAGCGAGCGCGAAATCTACGAGGCTGAGTTCGCCCGCGAGCGCGAGGCCGTCGAATACAACGAGGTCGAAGCGCGCGAGTTGCTGTCACTCACCTACCAGGTCCGCGGCCTCTCCGCGGAAGACGCCGACCACTTCATCGGCCACATCGCGGAGAGGAAGGATCAACTCGTCGAAGCGCTCGCCCGCGAACGCCTGAATGTCAGCGCGGAGGGTCTGCGCAAGCCCTGGGTCTCCGCCACCTCCGGCGCGCTCTCCACCGCCGTCGGAGCCTTCATCCCGGTCGTCCCGTTCTTCTTCATGGCCGGCCTGCCTGCGATTATCGTGGCAGGCATCATCTCGCTCGTGGCCCACTTCGCGGTAGGAGCGGCCAAGTCGCTCATCACCATCCGCTCGTGGTGGAGCAGCGGCCTGGAGATGACGTTGATTGGCGCAATCGAAGGCGTGGTCACCTACATCCTCGGCATCGGCATCGGAAGACTGTAGCCGCTGTATTCGATCGCCTCGAAAAACTACACCAGCCTCAGCCCAATCTGCCGCGCATGCTCCAGCGTCCGTGCCGCTAGCGCCTGCTCTGGCTGCTGAGCCGCAAGACCAATCCAGAGTTTGCCAATCGGCCTTGCTCCGAGCATGCTCGCCGTAAGCCGCAGTGCACGAGGCGCGCCGGTAAAAAGAGGAATTAGGAACCCTGGCATCGCGGACGAGGCGACCAGCGCGGCCTTCCGCGACGTAGGCTGTTTGTTGCGCGGCGTTGGACTGGCCTGTCCCCACGGCCAATAAGCGGAGCCGACAAGCCGCTCCATGAACCGGCGAAAGATCGCCGTAAGATTGAAGCAGTTGACCGGCGAGCCCAGAACGACGGCATCGGCAGCATCGATCTCCTGCAAAATCCATTGCAGGTCGTCCTGCTGTACGCATTGGCCGCGCTGCAGGCCAGGTGCCTGCATGCACCTGCGGCAGTTCGTGCAGAATTCCAGGTGCTTCTCCGTCAGATAGATCGTCTTCGTGTCGGCGCCCTTTTCGCGCGCCCCCTCCAGAATCGCTTGCACCGCGCTGTCGATAGTCCCGCCCTTGCGGTAACTCCCGACGATTGCGACAACTTTCCGTGACATTGCGAACCTCCGATCAATAGCGGCACAAGTGTACCGCCGACTTCGGAGAGCGAAACGGAGAATTGGAACGATTTCTTTTACGAAGACACGGGTTCACCTATGCTGTAGGGCCGGAAGGGCACGGGTTCACCTGTGCTGTAAGCCGGAAGGGCACGGGTTCACCTATGCAGTAAGCCGGAAGGGCACGGGTTCACCCGTGCCGTAAGCGCCTCCATATCAATGGGGCTTTAGCCCCTGGGGCATGCTCCTCGCCAACCACAATTCACCACGAGCTTCTACGCTACCGCGCGCCGCTCCTGCTCATTTCGGCTGCGATTATCCTTGCTCAGATTCACGCTGACGATCTTCGACACACCGGGCTCCTGCATGGTCACGCCATAGATCACATCGGCCTGTTGCATCGTGCGCTTCGAGTGAGTGATGACCACAAATTGCGTGCCCGCCGCCATCTCCGCGATCAGCTTCGCGAACCGGCCCACATTCGTCTCATCGAGCGGCGCATCCACTTCATCCAGCACGCAGAAGGGCGCCGGCTGGAACTGGAAGATGCCGACCAGCAGAGACAGCGCCGTCAGCGCCTTCTCGCCTCCCGAAAGCAGCAGAATGTTTTGCAGCTTCTTGCCCGGCGGCGAAGCCACGATATCGATGCCCGACTCAGCCGAATTCTCCTCATCGGTAAGCCGCATGAACGCCTGGCCGCCGCCAAACAGCTTGCTGAAGGTCACGCTGAAGTTCTCGTTGATGACCTTGAACGCCTCGTCGAACTTCACACGCGAGACGTCGTCGATCTCCTTGATCGAGGCCTGCGTATTCTCGATCGATTCCAGCAGGTCTCTACGCTGCGTCTCCAGGAAGCTGTGCCGCGAGGCAGTCTCGTTGTACTCCTCCAGCGCCATCATGTTCACCGGCCCCATCGCCTCGAGCCGCTGCTTCAGCGCGCGCGCTGCTTCCTCCTCGACCGTCAGCGCCTCGCCCTCGATCCGCGCAATCTCCGCATCCTCGCGCAGCGCCGAAGCCTGCACACCAAGATCGTTCAGGCAGGTCGCATCGATGTGCTCAATGTCCGAAGCCAGCTTGGCCGCACGCGCGGTCAGATTGGCCCGCTGTTCGCGCAGTTCCTCGGTCTCATGCCGCAGCGTGCGTAGTTTCGCATCCAGCTCCGCCATGCGCGCGCGCAGTTCGTTTGCCGCTTCGGTCAGGCGAGCGCCTTCCGCGATCGCCTTTGCACGCGTTTCGGCGAGCACTTCATGCTGAGCCCCAAGCTCCGCCGTCTCCTGCTCCCGGCGGACCTTCTCCGCGCCGGCAGCTTCCATCTGCTGTTCGATCTGAGCGATCCGCGCGCCCTGTCCGCTGACCATGCGGCTCGTCTGCTCAAAGTTCGCCGCAGCGTTGCGCCGCCGCTCTTCCAGTCCGGCCAGTGCAGCCGAGGCCTCCGCAGCCGCCTGCTGCAATTCCTCGCGTTGTGCGCGCAATCCGTCGAGCTGAGCCTGCAGTTCTGCAAGCTGCGTCTCCAGACCATCGCGCTCCGTTTCGAACGCCGCTGCCTCTTGCTGCCGCCGCGCGATCAGGTCCTGCTTCTGCGCTCGCGCCTCGCGGTTGCGTTCGCTTGCCAGCGCCCACTCCTGCAGCCGCCGCTCGATCCGCGCTGTCTCCGACTCCATCTGCCGCAACGCCGCGCCCGAGTTGGCCGACTCACGCTCTGCGTCTCTGCGTTCCAGCGTCTTCGCATCCAGCGCTGCGGACAACTCACGCGCCTCGCGCTCCAGCCGGGCCGCTTCCAACTCCGCCTGCGACAGCTCCGCCTCGGCCGCCCCAAGCTTCTGCTGAACTTCGCCCAGTTCCCGCTTCAGCGCGAGCGGTCCCTGCTCGCGAACGCGCCCACCGGTTACGGTCGCATTGTGGAACGCCTCGCCTGTGGGGCTAAGGAAAAATCCGCGGGGATGCTCACCAGCGAGTCTGCGCGCCGTCACCGCATCCTGCGCGATGAAGCCGTTGCGCAGCTTGGGCAGCATGCCTTCCAGAGAATTGCCGAAGCCATTCAGCACGCGGACGCAATCCTTGAGGGCCACAGCTCCTTCAACAGAATGCGTTGTCTCGGAAGCATGGGCCTGCACGTGTGTCTCGTTCTCTCCATGCACGAGGAACGTCGCGCGCCCGGCAACATCGCTGGCCAGCATGCGCACGCCTGCATCCGCGGCATCCCAGCTCTTGACCACCACGTAATTCAGTTCATCGCGCAGGAACTCGTCCACCACGCCTTCGTACTGCCCGTCGACTTCGAGAAAATCCGCCAGCGTTCCCACCGGAGACAACCCGTTGCTCCCGCCATTCGAGTTCGCCTTGAAGATGTTGCGCACCGTATCTGTGGAGTAGCTATGCTCGCGAATCAACCCATCCAGCGAACTCAGACGCCCCTGCAGCGTCGCGCGCTCTCCGCGCAACTGATCGCCACGCCGCTTGGTCGCCGACTCCTCCGCCCGCGCCGCGTCGATCTTCAATCGCAGTTCGGCGATCTCCAGTTCCAGCGTCTTCAGCCGCTCCGTCACATCGCCGAAAGTCAGCGCAACCTGGCCGCGCTGCACTCCCAGTTCCGCAAGCTCCCGGCGCGCACTGTCCGACTCCGACACCAGCCGCTCCGATTCGCTCTCCAGACCCGCCAGCGCCGCCTCAGCCTGCGCCTGATCGTTCCGGCTCGCGGCCGCGCGCTGCATCAACTGCATTGCTCCCCGGCGATTCTGTTCCCCTTGCTGCTCCGCCGCGGAGACTGCGCGCACCGCCTCCTGCGCCTTCTGCTGCTGCGCCTGCGCCGCCTCGCGCGAACCCGATGCCTCCACCGTGGCATTCTCGAGAAAGCTCCGCTGACCTTCCAACTCGCCCGAGAGCACCCGCAACTGTTCCCGCGCCTGTTCGAGATCGGTTCCGCCGGCAGCGATGCGCGCCGTCAACTCGGCCACACGATCTGTGTTCGCTGCCACGCGAGCCGTCACCCGCTCCAACTCCACCGCGGAAGCGTTCGCCTGCGCTCCAGCCTCGCGAATCTGCCGGTCGAATTCGTATCCCGACTGCACCCCAGCCGTGTGCTCCGCATCCATCGCCTCAACCGCCGCGGACTGCTCATCGATCTGCGCGGTCAACACCGCAATCTGCGCAGCGATCGCAGCCTGCTCGGCATCGAGTTGCTGCATCCGGCTTGCCAGCACCACCCGCAGACGTCCGCGCAGTTCATCGCGCAGAAGCCCGTACCGCTCCGCCTTCGCCGCCTGCCGCTTCAGCGTCCCCATCTGCCGGGTGACTTCCTCGAAGATGTCGGTCACGCGAGCCAGGTTCAACTTCGCCGATTCCAGCCGAAGTTCGGCCAACCGCTTCTTCGTCTTGAAGCGCGTAATGCCCGCCGCCTCCTCAAGAATCGCGCGCCGGTCCATCGGCTTCGAACTCAAGATCTGTCCAATCCGCTCCTGCCCAATGATCGCGTAGGTCTCGCCACCGAGACCCGTGCCCATAAAGATGTCCTGAATATCGCGCAGCCGGCAGATCTTCCCATTCAGCAAGTACTCCGAATCGCCCGACCGGAACAGCCGCCGCGTAACCGTCACCTCGCCGGCGCGCACCGGCGACTTCCCAAACTTCCTGCGCCGAATCTTCAGCACCACACCGGGTGCCCCATTCACGGCAGCTTCATCGCCGTGAGTGGGCTGTGGCGCGGGTGCCCCAGGTCTCGATTCTGAGACCTGGGTTTCCACCGAACTCCCACCCTCCACAACATTCCCATCGATCCCAATCACCACACCCGGCTGTGCTTCAGCAACAGCCTCTTCCGTCTCAGCCGCCTGCATCTGCCGCAGTTCGGTCTCGTCCCAATCGCCCGCCAGGTCCAGGGCCCTCTCGCTCGATCCATCGCTCGACCAGTCGCCTTCACCCAGAGTCCGGTCACCGTCCAGCGTTGCTCCGTCATACACCTCCGGATCGACCAGCGTCAGCGAAACCTCGGCCATCCCGGTAGGCTTGCGATCCCGCGTTCCCGCGAAGATCACGTCCTCCATCTTTCCTCCGCGCAGGCTCTTCGCCGACTGCTCCCCGAGCACCCACATAATCGCATCCGAGATGTTCGATTTGCCGCAACCGTTCGGCCCCACAACCGCCGCAATCCCGTCGCCCGACAGATGGATCTCTGTCCGGTCGCAGAACGACTTGAAGCCGAGAATGTTGACCCTCTTGAGCTTGAGCAAAACCGCACCTCCCAGTACTACGACCGCACCCGGATTTTGCGCCTGCGTGCAATATTCGGGTTCGCATCACCTATCCAGAATGACGCAACGCGTTCCCTCTAATTTAGCTGTCCGAGCAGGCAGCATCAACAACGTAAACCCCACCCATTGTGGATAAAGCGTCCCCAACCCTACAAATGGGCCGCTCGCGCCGGTTCTCCACCCAATCCGATCTTTATCTAGGATAACCCTTCCCCGCAGAGATGGAACCCCAAACCCCGAAAATTAATGCGCCCCACAGTCCCCACAGCAAGGTCGGTCACCCGCCCTGTGTCCGCCTCACACTACTCACCTGTGCGCTGGATCACATACAGCCGTATCTCCAAATCCATATCAATCAGACTGTCGCGGCCGGGCTTCGCACCATCCCGGTCTCCTCCGGAAGGAAGTATCTCTCGATGAAGCTGTTCAAGGATGCAGGGCATCTGTTGCGGTTTGCGTTTCTGTTCGTCGTGGCCTTCGCGGTCTTCCTGACGATCCGGCACTTCGTCGTGCCGAAAAGCTTCGGCCAATACGGCCACTACCGCGGAGCCTCCATCGGCGAGATTGCCGCACGCCCGGTCCATTTTGCCGGCCACGAGACCTGCGAGACCTGCCACGCGGACATCCTGGAGATGAAGAAGACCGGCAAGCACGCCAACGTCAATTGCGAAGCCTGCCACGGTCCCCTGGCAAAGCACGCCGGCGATCCCTCGATTCTGCCCGCCAAACTCGACACCGCCGATCTCTGCATCCAGTGCCACGCGGCCAGCGCCGCCAAGCCCAAGGGCTTCCCGCAGGTCGACGCGGACCAGCATTCCGGTGGCCTCGCTTGCGAGACCTGCCACAAGCCGCATAACCCCGCCCTAGCATCTGGAGGTGCCAAGTGAACATCAACCGACGCCATTTTCTCGTCATGCTTCCGGCAGCCGCGGTCGCATGGAAGTACGTGCTCGCCGGCACTCCCGAGGCATCGCCAAACTACGCGATGGCCGATCACTGGTGGGCCATGTTGATCGACATTCCCAAGTGCATCGGCTGCGGCAACTGCGTTCGCGCCTGCGCGGCGGAGAACGATGTGCCCGAAGGACACTTCCGCACCTGGGTCGAACGCTACCACGTGACCGACACCAACATGGAGCGCCCCGAGGTCATCTCGCCCGATGGCGGCAAGGAAGGCTTCCCTGCCGTCTCAGAAGATGCCGGCAAATATTTCTTCGTTCCGAAGATGTGCAATCACTGCGCGGACTCGCCCTGCACCCAGGTTTGCCCGGTCGGCGCGACATTTATCACTCCCGACGGAGTAGTCCTGGTCGACCAGAAGTATTGCCTCGGCTGCGCCTACTGTGTCCAGGCCTGCCCCTACGGCTGCCGCTACATCCATCCCGAAAAGAAAGTCGCGGACAAGTGCACCCTCTGCTACCACCGGATTACGAAGGGGCTAACAACCGCGTGCGTCGAAAGCTGCCCAACTGGCGCGCGGCAACTGGCCGACCTCAAGAATCCAAACGATCCAATCCACGAATTCCTGAAGACTCATCACGTCCAGGTGCTGAAGCCGCAGATGGCCACTGGCGCAAAGCTCTTCTACAACGAGTTGGACGGAGCGGTCCGATAATGATTTCCATGTCTGGCTGTGAATGTGAATACGAGAGGATGATTATCGAGCTTGCTCAGGCGACGCCGCAAAAAGCGCTGAAAGCGCGACATATACCAGCCTAGGCCGAAGGCCTAGGTTGGTGCAGGGAAAGAGTGCTGAGGGCTGAAAGCCCGACATATAAGGCCTTACCGGGCTAAGGCCTTCGGCTCATCTCGGATATGCCTGAGCAAGCTCGATAATCATCTACGAGAATTGGGGAGCGTTATGAACGGTGTTGAAGGCTACATGTATCCAAACGAGGTCAACCTCATTTGGAGTGTGCTGATTGTTCTGTACCCATACATCACGGGGTTAGTCGCAGGTGCATTCATCCTGGCGTCGCTGGTCCGAATCTTCAATGTAAAGGCGGTCGCGCCTACTTACAGGCTGGCGCTGCTCACCGCCTTGTCTTTCCTCATCGTCGCGCCGCTGCCGCTGCAGTTGCACCTCGGCCACCCCGAGCGTTCGCCCGAAATGTACTTCACTCCGCACAGCACCTCGGCCATGGCGATGTTCGGATTCGTGTACCTCTGGTACCTCATGGCCGTTCTGGTCTTCGAGATCTGGCTCGACTACCGCCACGAGATCGTCCTCCTCGCGCAGTCCTCCACAGGCTGGAAACGCCTGCTCTACCGCACCATGACGCTGGGCTCGTACAACATCAGCCCGCGCGCCCTCGCAATCGACCACAAAGTAAGCTGGATCGTCACCCTCATCGGCATTCCGTCCGCGTTCATCCTGCACGGATACGTCGGCTTCATCTTCGGCTCCATCAAAGCCAACCCCTGGTGGAACTCGCCGCTAATGCCCGTGGTCTTCATCTTTTCAGCGATGGTCTCCGGCATCGCCGCGGTCATGCTTCTCTACATGGTCACCACAAAATGGCGCAAGCTCCCCATCGACATGCCTTGCGTCGACACCACCGCAATGTACCTCTTCTACATCTTCATCATCGATTTCAGCCTCGAGATGCTCGACCTCATCCACCGCATCTACGAGGCCGACGAGAGCTTCCGCAGCCTCAACTTCATGGTGCACACCAAACTCTACCTATCGCAGATTGTGCTGCAGCTCGTCGTCGGAACCGTCACTCCGATCATCCTGCTCGGTATCGTTCAGGTCACACACCTCCCTGCGCTGATTCGCCGCCGCATCTACGTCATCGCCGGCTGCCTCGTTCAGGTCGGCATCTTCTCCATGCGCTGGAATGTGGTCATCGGCGGCCAGTTGTTCTCCAAGAGTTTTCTGGGATACACCACCTACAAGATGAGCCTGGTCACCAAAGAAGGATTGCTCGCAGCCATCATCCTGAGCATTCTTCCCCTGATCATTCTTTCGGTCCTGGTAAAGTTGCTCCCTCCCTGGCCCGACAAAGACCACAGCTTGATCGAAGCCGAGCACACCGTAGCCGAACAGGCTGCTGAAAAAGTCGTGTCGCGGAAGGGCACGGGTTCACCCGTGCCGACAACTGAACAAGTCGTCTCGCGGAAGGGCACGGGTTCACCCGTGCCGACAACCGCCGCAAAATGAGTTGGGCTTTAGCCCCTGGGGTACGCTATCGTTCGCCGAAGCCAAAATTTTTCCGCCAGGTGGCCCACTCATTATCCATGATCCGCTTCCCCAACCACCCAAGTGCCCGTGCCCCATTCATCGCGGCTTTATCGCGATGAGTGGGTGCACCGACCCCGTCCAACCAGGCGGGTTCTATAAAAGGGGAGGTCAAGAAAAAACACTTCGCCTGCTGCGCCGAGGGAAGTTTCTTTACATCCGCAGCTACTACGCCCGCCGCCGGTACCGGATCGCAAACTCATAATCCGCATTCGGCGGAAACAGGCGCGCCACCAGCCGAAGCCGGTCCGCAAGCGCCTGTGGAGCGAGCAGCGGATACTCGCGCTCCCGCAACTCCGAGTAGTCGAAGTCGACCGACAGCGACAGCAGATAAATCGCAACAGCATCCGAAAAAGCGGCTTCCAGAAAATCCGTCTTGGCCTTCTCGTCAATCCGTGGCTTGCCGTCGCGGGCAGCATTTTCGCCTCCCCCGAGAGCGAGCGAGCGGCCCTCCCAGGCATCCTGGCTCGTCTCCCCACGCACATCGGCGACTGCCTGGTTCCACGCCAGTTCAGCGAAGCTCTCGGAAACACCCGCCTCATCCACGAAAGCATGGCCCACATTGATAAAGAATTCGAAGGCCAGCGAAAACCGGTCGCTCAGCAGGCGGCTGGAGATGAACACACCTTCGCCCTCTTCTCCGGACCCAACTCCCAAACTCACGTTGCGATGGCAGATGGCAAGATCCGCAAGCTCGACCGTGTAGCCCGGAGAGACCATCGTCGCCTCGTTCCCGCTGCGATGTCCGGCAGCCTCGCTGCTTCGCCCCTCGGCCATCGTGAGAGGCACAAAATAGTACGTCTTGCGAGTAAGCGCGGCAGCAATCGCAGAAGGAACCGCCTGCACCATCCGGGCAAGCTCGGCGTCGTCCAGACCGGCGTCGCCGAACACCGCGAAACGGATGCCGTTGGGCGACTGCCGCGAAGCCGTCTCCCGCGCCACCTGCATCGCCTCTACCAACCCGCCCTGAATGCTCTCCGCCATGCTCCTCACGATCTCTGCCATAAAGCGATATTCTACCTGTATGACGCTCTCTTCCCCCACAAACGTCCAGGCAAGCCCCCGAACCTTTGGTGCGGGGTACCTGTTTGGCGTACCGCTCGGCGACCTCGGCTGGTTCGGCAGCCTGCTGATCGGGGTTGCATCGGGCTTTATCGCGTTCTTTTCGACCACATTTTGCGCGATCATCGCGATCCTCATCTGCAACGGCGCGCTGCACAGCAATATCGACTTCGCGCTGAGCTACAAGCGCGTAGGCCTCCCCATCGGCCTCGTGGTAATGATCACGGCATTAAGCTACCTGGGGACGCTTTGGCTCAAGCGCGTCTTCCGCCGGAACTGAACGGATTTCCATGGAGCAGGCGCGCCCTTCGCACACCGCGCTGCGTGTCGCCATGCGCCGCGCCGCCCACCAGCTCTACGACGCCCGCCCGCTGGTGTTTGACGACCCTCTCGCCGTCGCAATCCTCGGCTCGCACGCCGCAGAGGTCGAGCGCACCCCGGGACGCAATCCCGAGCATAAGCCGCGCCCGTTCTCCATCGGCCTGCGCGCCTTTCTCGTCGCCCGCAGCCGTTACGCCGAAGACCTGCTCGCCCATGCCGTCGAGCGTGGAGTCGAGCAGTACGTCCTGCTCGGCGCCGGACTCGACACATTCGCTCATCGCAACCCGTACCCCGCGCTGCGTGTCTTCGAAGTCGATCATCCGGCCACGCAGCTCTGGAAGCGCGAGCTCATCTCCGACGGCAGTCTCCCCGTGCCCGCAAACCTCACCTACGTCCCTGTGGACTTCGAGCAACAGTCCCTTGCCAACCAACTGCGCGTCGCCGGATTCAACACCACCCAACCCACCTTCTTCGCCTGGCTCGGAGTCGTCCCGTACCTCACCCTCGACGCCTTCCGCGCGACCCTCGCCTTCATCTCCAGCCAGCCACCCGGCAGTGGCATCGTCTTCGATTATGGCCAGCCGCGCGCCGTTTTGACACCCAACGAGCAGCTCGCCCACGACTCGCTCGCCTCCCGGGTGCAACTTGCAGGCGAAGCGTTTCGTCTGTTCTTTACGCCCGCGGAAATTGCGGTCGAACTTGCCGCCTTCCGCAACATCGAGGACATCGGCTCCGCTGAGATCAACCCCCGCTACTTCGCCGCCAGAAGCGACGGACTCAAAATAATGGGCAGCGCCGGCAGGCTTCTGAGCGCCTGGCTTTGACCCCCAAAATAGCCCCAAGGATGCCTGGGACGCATCGGCAGGGCTCGATTTTTGCATCTGAGTTATGGATATGGAATGTTCAGGGAAGCACGGATTCGAGAGCGGTCGCCGTTGCACCCAACAGGAGGTTTCAATGGCTTTGCGGTCGTCGCTTGTTCTTCTGGCTCTTTACGGATCGGGCATAGTGCTGACGGCACAGGCTCCGGTCCGCGCAAATAACACCCAGCAACCGGCCTCAACCGCGACAACCACCTCGGCCCCGGCAGCCAAACCGGCCCCGCCTTCCACGACGCTCCAGTCATCGATGGACGTGCTCAAGCAGGCGATCGAAGAGATCAGGACAGACAAGTGGAAAGCTTCCGCGGCAATAAAGTCCGAGGCGCAAAACAACGTCGCCTCCATCCAGCGCGACCTCGAATCGACACTGCCTCCGCTTCTGGCAGCCGCAGACGCAGCACCTGATTCAACAGCGAAGATGCTGCCCGTATTCCGCAATGTGGACGCCCTCTACGACGTGATGTTGCGCCTGGTCGCCGCCGGCCGCCTCGCAGCCCCCGCCGACCAGATGTCCGCCCTCGACCAGTCGCTCTCCCAACTCAGCGACAGCCGCCGCGCCCTGGGAGAGCAATTGCAAGGAAACGCGGACGTACAGGAAAAGCAGATAGTCCGCCTGCAGGCAGCCCTCAAGGCTATTCCTCCGCCGACTCCACCGCCCCCGGCGCCCGTCTGTCCGTCGACCCCACCCAAGAAGAAAGCCAAGCCCGCCGTCAAGAAGCCAACACCCGCAACCACGCAGAACTCAACTCAGCCCACGCACTGAGTTCCCCGAACTGCGTTCTCAGCTCAACTTGCCTTGCCCACCGCAGGTGACATCCACGTCAACGCCTGGTTGAGGTACGCCTTCAGATCCTTGCGTTCGACAATCGCGTCCAAAAATCCATGCTGCAGCAGGAATTCCGAACGCTGGAAGCCTTCGGGCAACTTCTGCCGCGTCGTCTGCTCGATCACGCGAGGCCCGGCGAACCCGATCAGCGCTCCCGGCTCGGCAATATTCAGATCGCCCAGCATAGCGAAGCTCGCAGTCACTCCCCCGGTAGTCGGATCGGTCATCATCGAAATATAAGGAATGCGCTCGTCGTCGAGCCGCGCCAGCCCCGCAGCGATCTTGGCCAATTGCATCAGTGAGACGATGCCCTCCATCATGCGAGCGCCGCCCGAGGCCGCAACAATAATCAGCGGATGGCGCGTGGCCAGCGACCGGTCAATCGCCCGCGCAATCGTCTCCCCGACCACAGCTCCCATGCTGCCGCCGATAAAGCCGTATTCCATCGCGCTCACGATCACAGGATGCGGACCAATCGTTCCCACGGCATTGATGATCGCGTCGTTCAGCCCCGTCTTCTTGCGCGCCTCGGCAAGACGGTGCTGGTAGCGCTTCAAATCAGTGAAATCCAGCGGATCGGTGGAGCGGAGTTCCAGGTCAACCAGCTCATACCCAGGATCGAGCAGCAGCTCAATGCGCGCGCGAGCATCGATGCGGAAGTGATGGCCGCACTTGGGACAGACGTTGAGATTCTCCTCCAGGTCCTTCTTGAAGATCGCCTGGCGGCAGCTGCCGCACTGGATCCACAGACCCTCGGTGCGCACTGTCTTGCGCCTCTCGTTGACGATCTCGTTGTCTTCCCGCTTAAACCAGGTCATGCACCAATCCTTTAGGCGTCGAAAGCTGCCGATCCATTGTAGCGGGATTAGCATGATTTGCGTCGGTTAGCCATAGAACCAGCTACACTTCCGCCGGTATTGAAAAATAAAACCGAGCGGACCGCCCGCACCCGCGTCTGTGAAGTAGATGGGACAAATGACCGCGATCGGGGAACAGAGCTTGCGATGGTTCTCAGCAGAAAGGGTGGAGACCGCACCCGATCTGGCAGTGCTCGTGCGGAACTACTCGGGGCTGCTATATCGCGTCGCCCTCTCCCTTCTGCGCAACCAGGCCGAGGCCGAGGACGTGGTCCAAGACGTGTTCGTGCGAGTGCTCCAGCGCCAAAACGAGTTGGCCGCCATCGACGACATGCGTCCATGGCTCGTGCGAATCGCATGGAACCTCGCGCTCGATCGCCGGCGAAAGATTCGGCCGGAGCAGATGGACGAAGTGTTTGCCGCAAGCCTGGTCTCCGCCGAATTGCCTGCCGATCAGGCGCTGGCCGAGGCGGGAAGCATCCGGCAGGTCCTCGCCGCCATGGAACGATTGCCGAAGAAGGAACGCGAAGCGCTGCTGCTCTCAGCGATGGACGAGCTGAGCACGGCAGAAATCGCCAGCATCCTGCACAGAAGCGAATCGAGCGTGCGATCGCTGCTGTTTCGCGCGCGCGCCCACCTGCGAAAACGACTAAAGGATACGCATATGGCTTAAAAAGGACGGGCTGGTGAATCGGAAGAGCACGGATTTATCTGTGCCGTAAAGCGTCGTATTCGGAAGGGCACGGATTTATCCGTTCCGTAAAGCGTCGTATTCGGAAGGACACGGATTTATCCGCCGTAAAGCGTCGTATTCGGAAGGGCACGGATTTATCCGTGCCGTAAAGCGCCGTATAAGGAGAGGGGCTTTAGCCCCTGAGGGAATCTGGAGATCGGCGAATGCCCTTATTCAGAGGAGGAATTATGGGGATCGAGCACAAAGAACATGACGATGCAATTGACAAAGTTCTCGCGGCCCTGCGAAATGCGCCGCCGCCCGAGGGCCTCGAAGCGCGCATCGACGCGCGCATCGCGCAGCGACTGGAGCGCCAGTCTACTCAACCCGCAAAGTTTCGCTGGCGCGATGTGCTCGCCGGCTCCGCGCTAGGCGGAGCCTGGTGGCGCGGCGCAATCAGTGGAGCCGCAGCCGCGGCATTCGCCGTCTGCGTAGTGCTGCTGGTACAGCATCGATCGCGAACAACGCCCGCGCACGTTCAGACCGCCGTTGGAAGCAATGCTGCCAAGTCCGGCGGTACTTCGCCCTACGCCATGCCCGCAAGCCAATCTCGCGCCACACCATGCGCTCATTCAACCGTTCTCCGCGTAGCAACAGAATTCCCCGCCCAAACACACAATGATCTGCGTGCCGAAACCTATGCAGAAAGCACCGCGCCGTCCCGTCCCGCCCCCGAACTGCCCCTGACCCCGCAGGAACGGGAGTTGGCCCGCCTCGCCCGCACCGCCGATCCCAGGGATCTGGCCACTCTCAGCCCTGAGTACGAGGCGAAGTTAGAAGCGGAGAAATCCGCGGAGTTCGCAAAGTTCTTCACGCCGCCGCCTCCTCAGCCGGCAGCCCCCGAGGTTAACCCTGCGGCGAACCCGGAATCAGATCAGAAAGCCAGTCCCGAAGCGTCGCCGGCCGTCAAGGAATCTTCGCCCGCCCCGACGGACAAGGAATCTCCACCCAGCCCAACAGATAAGGAATCTCCCAGCAGCCCAACGAAAGAGGAAGAACAATGAAGAAGTTTGCAATTGCAATGTCTTTTGTAACTCTGGCCGTACTCACGACTGGCCCGATCGTCCCGGCGCAGACGGCTCCTACAACAACGAAGCCGGTCACCGCCCTCCAACTCAAGCCGGTCTCCAACGCTCCCATTACTCTGCACCTGACCGACGATAGCAAGAACATCTATCTGGCAATCGGAAAGGCCGCCGGGCTCAATGTGCTCTTCGATCCGGACTACGCCCCCAGGCACGTCCAGGTGGATCTGACCAAAGTTAGCCTCAGCGACGCGCTGCGCATCGTGGGCGAAATCTCCGGCACCTTCTCAAAGCCAGTCGCTTCGGACACCATCTTCGTCGCCCAGAACACCCGCCAAAAGCACGCGGACCTCGATGATCTCGCCGATCAGACCTTCTACCTCAAGAATACCGCTTACCAGACCGACGCCAACGAGATCTACACCGCCCTGCGCAACATGCTTCCCCCCGATGTCAAGAGCTATCTTCTCCCTGGCGAAAATGCGGTCGTTGTTCGCACAACCCCTGAGCTGCTTGCGATTACGCAAATGCTCCTCAACGACCTCGACCGGCCCAAGAAGACCTACCGCCTCACCTACACCGTCACGGAAATGGACGGAGGCAAGCGCTTAGGCACTCAACATTTCGCCATGGTCGTTGTCTCGGGACAGCAGACCACGCTGAAGCAAGGCAGCAAGGTGCCGGTTGCCACGGGCTCCTACAATGCCACGGCCACCACTGGAACCAATGCCGCTCCTGCCGGCGTCCAGACACAATTCACGTATCTCGATGTGGGCATGAACTTCGATGCGACCGTGACGGCAATGGAAAATGGAGCGATGCTGAAATCGAAAGTGGAGCAGTTAAGCCTCGCCCCGGAAACTTCAGGCGTGGGTCCGCAAGACCCGGTGGTGCGACAGACCTCGCTCGCAGGCATGTTCTTCCTCACCCTGAACAAACCCCTCATCCTCGGCTCGGTCGACATCCCAGGGAGTACCCGCCATCTCGACATCGAGGTAGTGATGGAGCAACTGCTCTAGTTTGCCGCCCCGGGGGTGCCCCATTCATGACAGTCTCACCGTCATGGGTGGGGTCCCGAACCCCTCCAAATCTTGTCAAGCCCCCTCCGCAGTGGAAAACCCATCCACAATCCACAAACCAAAGCACATCAAATTTCCCGAAAAGTGGCATGTCAGTTATGGTCCGCTAGGTATACTTAAAACAGTAGAGAAAGACAAAGAAGCCCGGCCTCGCGCCGGGCTTTTCCATTTAGCCGAACCAGCGTCATGGTATATACCAAACGTTGTACTTAACATCTTTAGAAGCAGTACTTTAGGACTTAAGTACAGGGGCGCTATACGCGGATGGGTGCCCCATCCATGACAGTCTCACCGTCATGGGTGGGTTTCCTTCCACCTCGAACCTCGAACCTAGAACCTCGAACCTAGAACCTAGAACCTAGAACCCGGTATATACCAAAACACCACACCTAACATCTTTAGAACACGTACTTTAGGACCTAAGTACAGAGGGGGGAGAGCCTCCAGCGCAACTGACAACTCACAGATTCAAGCGAGGGGGAGCCCCAGGCACGGGTGCGCATGACAGTCTTCACCTAGAACCTTGAACCTCAAACCTAGAAGCTAGTACCTGGTACCTGGTACCTGGTACCTGGTACCTGGTACCTGGAATCCGGTATATACCAAACGTCATGCCTAACATCTTTAGAACACGTACTTTAGGACCTAAGTACAGGGGGGGTACCACCATGCAACTACCGACATCCA
>DASWCA010000165.1:0-2509 GCA_036390355.1 Acidobacteriaceae bacterium | reverse complement strand
TCGGGCCGCGCGTTCCCGATGTAGCAAAAACCCGCCGGAAACTTCTCCTGGAACGCCGCCAGCTTGTTATGGCCGGTAAGGTTCGTGCTGCCATCCGAAGCCAGCACGCCAGTGAAGATTCCCAGGTGCGCGGCCACGCGTTCGGCCAGCAGCGTATCTGCCCCGGTGGCCAGATAAATCTCGCGGCCCTCGGCGTGCTGTTGCCTCAGATATTCGAGCAGCGGCTGATTGTACGGAAGATGTAGGACATCGATCGCGGCCAGCAACGACACCTTGCGCTTGAACGCAGCCTTGCCTTGGGCGATCCACCTGGGAAACTGCAGCAGCGATAGCGGACTCTGTCGTGCCAGGACAATGACGGTGTCCAGCAACGTGTCGGACTTCACGAGCGTGCCATCCAGGTCGACGCAGAGTGGCTCGCAGGACGGTACGGTCGTCCCAACCGGCGCAACCCTGTCGCCGGCACCAAGCTCGGCGGCAAAGGCGGGTTGTGATTGCGCGGATTCCAAAGACAAGAGTCAGCCCCTTCCCGGAAAGCGCCTTTCTCTGCATGCCGAAGAAGCGCGTTCCGGAGACCGCTGCGAACCCGCAGCTCTCCCGTTATTATCCCTTATCTATTCTGAAATCTCAGGCTTATCTAGCCGGGAGGCCACGTCATATGACGCCCGCCCAGCAGATGCAGGTGCAGATGGTCGACCGTCTGGCCGCCATCCGGGCCGGTGTTGATGACAACGCGATAGCCGCCATTCAGTCCCGCACCGCGCGCCACTTCGGCAGCCTTTGCCAGCATATGTCCAAGCAGCGGCGCGTGCTCTTTCCCCGCGTGCGCCTGCGAGACAATATGTTCCTTCGGAATGATCAGCAGATGGGTCGGGGCTTGCGGGTGCAGGTCAGCGATGCACAGGCACAGGTCGTCCTCATAAACACGCTTCGCCGGAATGCTGCCCGCGACAATCTTGCAGAAAATGCAGTCCACACTCATGTTCACCTCGAAAAATACTTCGGATGCTCGCCCGGAACCCACGGATCGTACGCCTCGGCAAATGCAGCCCGAAAGAGGAGCGGAGGATGGTCGTAGAACCACCATTCAAAGAGCGGATGCGGCGTCGGATCGTCCAGCGAATCTTCGCCGAGCACCTGGAACGACTGCCGCCCAACCGCTTGCGGATCCGCCACGATTCCGTGAATAGCCTCCTGCCCGTAGACATCGGCGTTGTGCTCAATCGCCCGGCTAAAGCCATTCCCAATTGGGTCGGTGACCGTCGACAGCACAGACAGCACCAGCAACAGAACCACCAGCGCGCCCCAGTCTTGCTGCGAAGAAATCCTCCACACCGCGCCGTACCGCGCAAGCAGCACGTGCACCCCACGATAGCCAAGCCAGAAGAGCGGAAGCAGCGCAACGCACGTCAGCCCGACGCCCACCACAACGTGCCCCAGCGCATAGTGGCCCATCTCGTGCGCGAAGATGAAGCTGATTTCGTCCGGCGTCGACTTCGCCACGGTCGTATCCCAGACCACGACGCGCTTCGACGCTCCAAATCCGGTCACATACGCGTTCAGCTGGGTCGACTTCGCGCTAGCCTTCATCAGGAACATCCGCTCGGGCGGAATCGAAAGCCCTCCGCGCGCGACCACCTGCTCCAGCCGCTCGACCAGCGCCGGGTCTGCCTTCGCCAGCGGCTCGAACGAGTTGAAGAGCGGATCAATGACGTACGGCGAGATAAAGACCCCGGCGATCACGCAGAGCACCGCCGGAATCCAGAACCAGAACCACCAGCGTCCCGGCGATTTGCGAATCACCCAGAACATCAGCATCACTAGAAAACCGCCGATGAGCCACTCCAGCCCGAACATCTTCGTCTTATCGCCCAGCCAACTTCCCCAACCCTGTACCGAAAGCCCATAGCTCAACGCGACATGATGCCCGTAAATTCCAAGTGGAAGGTTCAGCAGATGCGTCAGCAGCAGTAACAGGAACAGGAATCCAAAGCCCTGTACCCAGCGGCTCCGTGAGAGGCCCGCCGCGGCGTCCCGCATCCGCCCGGCCGCACCGGATATCAGAATCAATACCAGTTCGGCCAACGTCCATACCGTCCCCGCGGCCTCAAGCCTCATCTCCGTCCGGTTCAGTGCGACTGCCTTCTCCATCTTCGCTGGCGGCAGCGTATAGGCGGTCGAATCGCCAGCCGCGAACTTCCCGGCAGCAACTTCCGCTGGAGTCGAACGTCCAAGCCAACGTACTGTCACCGCAAAGCCGGCCGCCAAGGTAATCAGCAGCAGGAGGATACTTCGAAAGCGCATCAATAAACTCCGGAAGCGTGCGCTTCAGTTTGCCCCATTCGGACGCCATGTTGCAAAAGCCCGCTATCGCCATCCGGTGTAGGATTTCGCGTAGACTCGAATTCGCACCTCTGCACACCCAAGACAGGTTCAAGACAGGTTCAATGGCAGATCGCAAGTTCCACAGGACCAACCAAATTCTGATCGGTACCGCTGCGGCCTTCGC
>DASWCA010000164.1:0-3709 GCA_036390355.1 Acidobacteriaceae bacterium | reverse complement strand
AAGTAGGTGTCGGATGGCGGGGGCTGGGGGGGAACATCCGCTGGAGCGGCGGCCTGAGCGGCTTGCCATGCGGTGCGGCGCAGCAGCGATTTGATGCGGACGAGCAGGATGTTGAGATCGAAGGGCTTGGGGAGATAGTCGTCGGCGCCGGCTTCGAGGCCTTCGAGGACGTCTTCAGGGCGGGCTTTGGCGGTGAGCATCAGGATGGGAGTGTAGCGCTGAGCTTCGCGAAGGGCACGTGCGACCGCGAATCCGTCGGTGCCCGGGAGCATGCAGTCGAGGACGATAACGGAGATCTTTTCCGGGCCGGATTGAGGGGCGGCGAGGAGGTAGGCGAGGGCGGCGTCGCCGTCGGACTCGTGGTGCGTGCGGTAGCCTTCGGCTTCGAGATTGAAGAGGAGGCCCTGGGCGAGGTGTTCTTCGTCTTCGATGAGGGCGATGAGGGGAGATGGATTCATGTCCGGCATGACGATGGCTCTATTTTCCATGGAATCGCGCGGGAGAACATCCCCACGATAATCGCGATAAGGCCGCGATGATCATGGGGCACCCTCGGGTGTGGTGGGGTTGGCGAGGGGCAGCGTCAGGGTGATGGTGGTGCCGAGGTTGGGGCCGGGGCTGGAGGCGGTGATGTCTCCGCCGTGCTGGCGGGCGATGGTGCGGACCAGGAAGAGTCCGATGCCTGTGCCTTTGATCCTGACGGCATGGCGGCCGGGCACGCGGTAGAAGCGTTTGAAGATGCGTTTGAGCTGCGTGGGCAGAAGGCCGAGGCCGCTGTCGGTGACGGTGAGTGCGACTTGGGTGTAGCGCACGATGGCGATGGAGCAGACAATATGGACGCCGCTGGGGGAGTACTTGACGGCGTTGTCGAGGACGTTGAGGACGGCGGTGCGCAGGTCTTCTGCGATGCCGCGGACGTGGAGACGGACGGAGCCGGGGATCGGCGCAAGTTGGATGGCTTCGGCGGGCAGATGGTGGCGCTGGAGCGTGATGGCGATGCAATCGGCGACCAGGGGGGCGAGTTCGAGGATTGTTCGCTCGTAGTGGCGGCGGCGGGTGCCGAGTTCGCCGGCCTTGAGCACCTGCTCGACGGTGCTGAGGAGGCGGTCGGAGTCGGCGAGCATGATTTTGTAGAACTCCTGGCGCTGAGGTTCGGGGACCTCACGGCGCTGGAGAGTCTCGAGGTAGAGGCGGATGGAGGCGATGGGAGTTTTGAGCTCGTGGGTGACGGCGTTGAGGAAGGAATCCTGGCGCTCGTTGCGGCGCAGTTCGCGGACCAGGAAGATGGTGTTGAGGACGACTCCGCCGACGAGCACGCCGAAGAGGATGATTCCGAAGATCAACGAGAGGACGCGGCCTTCGTGGAGGATGATGTAACTGATGTTGAGGTAGATGGTGACGCCGACGAGGATCGCCCCAAGGGTGATGGAAAGGGCGATGGCGCCACGTCGTCGGGTGATGTTCATCGTGTGGAGTTGAGTATAGAGCGGGAGCGTGGCGGGCCGGAAACGACGGGCCAGGTTAATGCCACGGTTCGCGGATAATACGATCAGACGATTTTTCTTTCCGTGAACCCACGTGAGGAGCATGAATGCGCGGTGTAACCCCGAGGCTGTCTGCCGGCTGCGGTGCGGGAGGACGATTGCGGCGCTTGCTTGGCGGCCAGAGGGCGTGGGTGGCGACGTTGAGTGTGGCTCTGCACATCGCTCTGGTGGGTTCGACGCCAGCGCAGGAGAGCGTGGTCACGCCGGCAGTTTCTGCGAGCGGGAAGCAGGAGCAGCCGATGCGGAGATGGATGCCTTATGGCGGTGTGCACGAGTTTGGAGTGACGGGCGGCCTCTCTTGGGTGAGCGGCCCGGTCTGGGGGTACCGGACGCAGGTGCATTATGCGCCGATCGATTTGCGGTATTCGTACCTGATGACGGCACATCAGCATTTCACTGCGCGTTATTCGCCTGAGGTGACGGCGCTGGCGTGGCTGGACGAGCTCGTGCTCGACGAGAGCAATAGTGTGATCGGACGAAAGCACACGTTTGGCGGGGGATTCTCGCCGCTGGGATTTCAGGTCGACTTTCGACCATTGCACAGGGTTCAGCCGTTCTGGTCGAACGCCGCGGGGATAGTCTACTTTGCCAACCGTGTGCTTAGTCCGGAGGGGTCGCAGTTCATGTATACGATCGACTTTGGCGGTGGCATCAACATCCACATCGAGCGGCATCGCGCCGTGACGATTGGCTACCGGTACCAGCATCTGTCGAATGCGAACATCAGTCCGCATAATCCGGGGACCGATGCGGGAATCTTCTATGTGGGATTCTCACAGTTCCACACGCATGGAGTGAAGTAAGGTTGCAGGTGTGGCAGCGGGGACGTTGGAACGCCGGCCAGGAGGTTACGAATGGATCGACGAGACTTGGTAAAGGTGATGGGGATGGCTGCGATGATTCCAATGACGGCTGGACACGAAGCGCTTGCGGAGGACACGGTGACGGACGATACCGTGTATGAACTGCGGGTCTATCACCTGAACGAGGGCAAGCAGCCGGGCATTCTGGAGCGGTTTCGGACGAAGGAAACGGCGATCTTCGCGCGGCTGGGGATGCGCGGGGTTGGGTATTGGGTGCCGACGGATGAGCCACTGGCGGGACGGACGCTGATCTATCTGCTGCGGCACAAGAGCAGGGCGGCGGCGACGGAGAGCTGGGCGAAGTTCGGGAAGGATCCGGAGTGGATGGCGCTGAAGGCAGAGACGGAAAAGGACGGCGCGTTCGTCAAGGTGCACGATGTGACGTTCATGAAGCTGACAGATTTTTCGCCGAAGGTGTAGGAAAGCCGACCACGGATGAACACGGATAGAAAACGGGTGGATACGCCCGGGGTGAGCGGGCGATTGTTTATCTGTGCCAGTAGCCGGGCGGATAGTAGGCGACCGGGACGACACGGTATGTGGGGTACGACAGCAGCGCCCACAGCAGCAGCGCAATCCAGCCAATGCCGGTCCAGCCAAGAAATAGATTGAGCAACAGGATGCCCGCGACGCTGTGGCCGCGGTTGGCTGCGATGATCGTCGGAAGGAAGTAGAGCAGGGCGAGAGCGGTGAGTGTGATCATGGGCCTACCTCGGTTGGGACGCAGATCCTGTGCACAGAATACTACGCAGGTGGGCGGCGATTGGTTCCGAACATCGTGGGGTCGTCGCGCGGGGGCTGGAGTGCCATTCCGGCCGAGGCGGAGGTATGATCATGTGCGGCTGAAACTGGTCTGACAACTTGCCGGGAGAACTTCTTGCTTATGAATCGATTCGATCGTCGTGCGCTACTGCGGAACTCGGGATTGGTTGCCGCTTCGCTGGCACTGCGTGGGAGGGCGTTTGCGTGGGCGGACAGCACGCCGATGGCGACGACGACTGCGGGGAAGATCAGCGGGGCGATGGAGGATGGGATCAACGTCTTCAAGAGCGTGCCGTACGGCGGGGACACGGCGAAGACGCGGTTTCGGGCTCCGGTGGCTGCGACGCCGTGGACGGGCGTGAAGGAGTGCGCGGCCTTTACCACGATGGCTCCGCAGTTGGTGGCGGCACGCGCGGGCGGCGGGCGGCCTGCTCCTCCTTCGGCGACGGGGAATGTGCCGACTTCGGCGTCGGGCGTGCCGGGCGCGCCGCGGGACCAGGGTGTGCAGAGCGAGGATTGCCTGCACCTGAACGTGTTTAC
>DASWCA010000163.1:0-2798 GCA_036390355.1 Acidobacteriaceae bacterium | reverse complement strand
GTACGAGGTCAGCCTTGTGGGCAATGTATGGAGGATGTGGCGCAACGCTCCGGCGTTCTCACAGCGGTTCGCCGCGACGATTGCCGCCGACGGGCGCACGATCCTCAGCCGCGGGGAATATTCGCGGGACGGCGCAAACTGGGAGGCGGATCTCGAGCTGAGGTACACGCGAGTTGACTGAGGTTCTCGGAGCATGTTGCGGCTGACCCAGCGCTTGAAGCTGATAGCGCGCGTAGATTAAGGAATGAATCGTTCACCCGCACGACGTTGTGCCAAATGATTGTGGAGTGTGGTGCTTGCATGGAGATGGCGTATCGAGAGCGGTGGAAGGCAGAGATCGCGGCGATGCGGCGGCTGCTCGCCGGCTTTGCAATGAAGGAGGAGTGTAAATGGGGTAAGCCCACCTACACACTGGATGGAAAGAACGTCGTCATCATGCAGGGCTTCAAAGAGTACTTCGGGCTGGGCTTCTTTCAAGGCGCCCTGCTGAAGGATTCCCAGAAGGTGCTGGTGCAGCTCGGCCACATGCACGCCGGGCGCGTGCTGAAGTTCACCAGCGCGGAGGACATCACGGCGCAGGCGGCGACCATCAAGGCCTACGTGCGCGAGGCCATTGCCGTCGAGAAGGCTCGGCTGCGGATCAAGCCGAAGCGGACCTCAGATCTTCCGGTTCCCGAGGAGCTGAGCGAGCAATTCCGAAGGGACGCGCGTTTCAAGCGCGCCTTCGAGGCGCTGACGCCGGGGCGGCAGAGGGGTTACCTGTACCACTTTGCCGCGGCCAAGCAGTCGGCGACGCGGACGGCGCGAATCGAAAAGGCGATGCCCGCGATATTCGAAGGCAAAGGGTTCCTGGAGAGACGTTAAATGGAATGGACGTCCATCGCGAGCATCTAGGCTGCGAGTTGCACGCGGCTTCGCCGCGTGCTCTTATTGGACCTCCTTGCAGCTGAGCTCGGGCGTTAGACAGCACGCCACGCGGTAAGACGTAGATTTGGCCCCGATGCTCACGCTCGAGACCGAACGACTCCTCCTTCGCCCTGTTCGCCAGACCGACCTCGAAGCTTCCTGCGATGGTGCCGTTTAAGAAGGAGTTAGGCGGGTACACGACGGGCAAGGACACGGTACAATTCCCGTACGACAAGCCACTTCCGAAGTCCTTGATTCGAAAGATCGCCGCTTATCGGCTCAAGCAGGTTCGAGAAAAAGATGCCCGATGGATGTATTGACGCGATTCGGCGTGCGCCGCCTAACAAGCGCCCGAAGCTGCCAGCGCACGTAGCGGTATTTGATCTTTCACCAGTGCGCTGCCGCTTAAGCGCGATCCGTTATCCGGACTCTGCGCCTAGGCCCGCGTGCAAAGACCGGATTGGACGGCGGAACTGGGACAATAGCTAGGACGAAGGACATGATCACTGAAAGGGGAGTAGCACGAAAAACCCGAGCCGGCTACGAAGTGGTCTTCGAACGCCACATCCCGCACCCGCCGGCACGTGTATGGGCCATGCTGACCCAACCCGAAGACATCAAGACATGGTTTTGCGCTCGAGTGGACATCGACCGCCGCCTCGGGGGCAAGATCGTCGAGCACCATGACCACGTGGGTGTAGACGTCCACGGACGGGTCACGCACTGGGATCCGCCTCGGGTCTTCGAGCACACCTGGTGGTTCGGTGACTTGGAGGAAGCACCAATGGGTACCGTTTGCTGGGAGATCTTTCCGGAGAGGTCGGGCGCCAGGCTAGTCCTCACGCATCGACGGCAAAGCCTCGATGTGGGCGGCATCGCCGGCGCCCATGCCTATCTAGACGTCCTTTGCGCCGTTCTTTCCGGTGCCGATCCGAAGGCACACGCAGCACCAGAGGGCAAGTTTCGCAACGGAGAATTCGTCGAGACTCGTTCTGGACGCGGACGCTGGGCAGATCGTGACGTGTTGGAGCAACAATACAAGCGGGATTTCGAAGCCTTGTAGCCCTCAACGGAACGTGGGCGAGGCTTCGTCTTCCCGCAGACTCTTTAGGGCGCGTGTCCTACAACGGGCCCAAGGGCCAATCTGTTGAACCGGAGCCCGGACAACATATCGTTCCACCCGATCGCTCGCTGCGCTCGCGGCGGGTGACCTGCATCCGGGCATCGCCCTGTCGATTTCGCAGAGTCTGGTTCGACGATCCATTAGGGAATAGCTGATTGGTCGCAGTGATTGACAGTCATTCGCCGTACGAGAACTTTCGCAAGGACGACTTTGGAGAAGACTATGCGCAAGCTCGTCGTTGCCGAACAGATCAGTCTAGATGGCGTTATTCAATCCCCCGGTGGACCTAAAGAAGATCCCAGCGGCGACTTCGGCCTCGGTGGCTGGATAGTCCCCTACGCCGACGAGCTTATCGGCCAAGCGTTGCAGGACCTGCTCTCGCAGCCGTTCGAGTTGCTGCTGGGGCGTCGTACCTACGAGATATTCGCGGCGTATTGGCCGCGCAAAGGGGCGGATTCCGGCAGCCACCCATCGCTGACCGGTTCAACAGCGTGCCCAAGCACGTCGCTACGCACCGATCCGATGCGCTTGACTGGCAAAAAAGCCATGCGCTCAAGGGCGACCTTGCCGACGCGATACGCACGCTCAAACACCAGGGCGGCCCCAACCTGTTGACGTGGGGTAGCGCCGATATGGTGCGCCAACTGCTCGCAGCCGGGCTGGTCGACGAGCTTTGGTTTCTGGTTTATCCCGTCGTGCTCGGGCGCGGCAAGCGCTTGTTCGCCAACAACGCACAGGCGTCGGCCTTCACCCTGGCGCACTCGAACAG
>DASWCA010000162.1:0-3747 GCA_036390355.1 Acidobacteriaceae bacterium | reverse complement strand
CATGAACCCTGGTAGTTCTGTGTCATCTGGATGATGGCCGCCCAGTTGTCGTACGTAATGCCAAAGCCGCCGCGGATCGACATGCCGTCGTTTACCCGATACGCGAAGCCGACGCGCGGGCCGATGTTGTCCTTGGTACCGTGCATGATCTTGCCGCCCTTCGCCACCACAACGTTTGACGGCAGCGTCGCGCTTGGCAGACATGGAGCATGACCGCGGATGCTGCACAAAGGCGGTAGCTGCTGAATGATATAGGTGCCGTTGTTGAAGTCGAAGTCGCCAGTCTCGATACTGCCTTGGAGTCCCACGGAAGCCGCAGTGCCGAACGCCGGGATTGCACTGCGGTCGTAGCGGACCCCAAAGTTCACGGTCAGGTTTGGAGTCATCTTCCAACTGTCCTGTATGTACGCGCTGCCGATCCCGCCTGGACGTTCTGTGAGAAGAACGTTGCGCTTGTTCTCGTTGTTTGGGTAATCGAGCAGGAAATCGGCCAGCCCAAAGCCCGGCTGCGACGTGGCGGACACGCCGGAAGGCGAACTGGGGTTGCCGGTAAAATTTGCCGTCGCGGCCCCGGTAAACCCGACCGATCCCTGGCGCAGCTCGGCGGTATAGTTGACCTCGTCCCAGCCGCCGCCGGCCTGTATCTGATGATTCTTGATCGTCCTCGAAACACTTCCGGACCACTCGTGGATGCTGGACAGATTCGATGATGGGCTGTTGGCTTCGCCTCCCGAGAAGCCGCCGGTCACGGACTGCCCTACCAGCACAGCAGCGCCGCCTACGAAGGAGTCGCACATATCCGTAGAACATCCATAGGTCTTCCATAGGTCGTGGTTGGTGAACTGGGTCAGCGCATCCTGCTCGACATGGGTCCGGCCATATTGGACCTGCAAGCTGGTTGCCTGATTGAAGACGTGCAGCCAGCTTGCCCCGTACTGCTGCGAGGGGATAAGGGTCGTGCTGAACAGGGTTGGGAGCGTGCTGGGACCGATGGTTGTGTTTTCAAAACCGGCATAGCGAAAGAAGATGAAATCGCGGGTGCCGATATGCTGGTCGATCCGGCCCGTATAGTTGTACGTCGCCTGCCGGGTGGGAGCGGTGATCTGCTGGTTGAACTGCGTTGGGGCAATTCCGGGAATCACGATCGGTGCCTGGGTGAAGATCGCCTTGATGAAGGCCAGGGCGTTCGGATTCGCTTCAGAGACCGGGATCTGATTACCGAGATACGCCGGACGATTTGGCACTTTGGCATTGTTGGCGATGGTCGGATCGTACAACTGGCAGGCTCCGGTGTTAACCGTTGTCGCGCCGGCGACGCAGTTCCCCTTGGCTCCAGTCTGCGCGCTGCCGAAGTCGAGGAATGCAGAAGTCTGCGGTCCCCCGTACGTGGATTCTCCTAGTTGCGCCGCGGTAGGTTCCAGGATATTGGTCGATCCCGACTGGGAGTAGTGCGTGCCTTCCATCCCGATCTCGAAGAATGTCTTATTTCTGCCGTTGTACAACTTGGGAATCTGGATTGGGCCGCCCATCTGGCCCCCGAAGGTGTTCAGGTGATAGGACACTTTGGCTACCGCCTTGAAGAAGGGGTTGGCGTCGAAGCTGTTGTTTCGCACATATTCCCACGCCGTGCCATGGTAAGAGTTCGTCCCGGCCTTGGTGATGATGTTCACGGTCCCGCCAAGCGATCCGCCATACACGGAATCGTTGTGGGAGTTGACCTTGAATTCTTCGACTTGATCGATGATCGGAGGGGTCGCGTAGGTGTTGTACCAGGCTTGGTTGTTGTTCAGGCCGTCCGTCAGGTAGATCGTGGAGCGGTTCCCGGCGCCGTTGATCGAAGGAAAGCTGTAGTTCGAGCCCTTGACGACATCCGTGTTGCTGGCGCTGCCGTTCTGGCCGGTGCTGACGGGTGTGACGCCGGGCGTGAGCGTGAGGAGCTGCGTGAAGTTGCGGCCATCCAGCGGAAGACTGCTGACTTGTTGTTCGCCGATCACCGTACCCAGCTGTGCTGTGGAACTCTCCACTTCAACGCCGGTGGCCTGCACGGTGACCGTTTCGCTCACGGCTCCAACCCTGAGGATCGCGTTGAGAGTAACCGCCTGGGCCACTCCAACTTCAAAGGGCGAAATGGTCTCCGTTTGGAAACCCTGCTCGACAAAGCTCAGCGTGTAACGCGCGGGTACAACGCCGGAGAAGAAGTAGTCGCCGGTCGCGTTGGTCACTGTCTGGCGCTCGACGTTGGTGTCCACATTCCTCAGCGTCACCTTCGCTCCGACGATCACACCTCGGCTGGCATCGGTGACCACGCCATTGACAGCGGAGGAGGAGCTTTGCGCAAAGGCGGTTGCCAACTGATAGGAGCACTGAATCGCGAGAGCACCGAGGATGACGATTGTCTTGACCATGTTGCTAATGCGAGTGATCCGCATAGATGCACTCCCTTGACGGCATGAATTTCTCGGAATAAAGACTCGATCGGCGCATCCTATAAATTTCACTAGACAAATGTCAATTCTTATTTTCATGGACCGCAAATTATTTTTACCTGTGAATGCACTCTGGCCCTGAAACATTATTTACATGCGTCCGGCACGCGGGCATCGCACCGCCGTTTTTACAAGCATCTCGAACGAACATAGTTCGCACGACTGTCACAGATGGTTCGGGCATCTACTACCAATGTGCAGTGAATTGCTGCCCACACACCTCGCCTCACTTCGAGAGTCCAGCGGCACCCGCCGCTCTCGAGCCGGCCTCAGCGCTGCCAGGCGTAGGTTACCGTTTGGCGCACCACGGGACCATCGCGTCGTTCCACGACCCGCTCGCTCCGCATGGCCGTGAATGCCCGGCTCATGCCCGCGAGGTTTCCGGAAAAGAACGCTGGAGTATTTCCGGCTTCTGCTTGGTTCGCGGATGTTTGCGCCGTAGATGTGTCGACCCGATCGATTAATGCCGAGAGCCGGGCAAATGGAACGGCCGCAGCTTCATGATTGAAACCGCCCACCGAGGTGGCCTCGACCGAGGCTGCGGTTACGGGTCGCGTGCGTGCCAGCATCGTCTCCATGAGCTTCGCATCATCGGTGATCAGCAGCAGGTTTCCGCGCACTGCCACCTGCAGAGGCTCGATCTGGCCCAGGCTCGCATATCCTCCGCTCTGCCGGTTCCAGGCTAATCCCAGGTTGCCCGCACTCAACCGCGGTTCGAGAGCTTCCACCAAGGCCGTCTCGATCGCACTCTCATCCCATGCTCTTGCCGTGCGAAGCACCACGCCGGAATGGAACGGGATCCACATGGATGCAGTCGCGGCGGCTGCGTCCATCGCTCCCACTTCGTTCGAGTCCACCGTCAGCACGCCCACAATTCCGGCAGCGGCGATCTGCAAATGTAACAACCTCATCTGTTCTGCCGGTTTTATTGCAACCATCGGAGGGGCATCAATTCTCGTCTCCAGATCTGTCGCGGACCCAGTCGCCTGCTCGCTGAGATCGGCCGAGGGAGCGACTCGCAGGTCGGAATACTGACCCGCATGGCGGCCCAACAACTTGTCGTCGAGTTGCGCAGCACCCGCTCGCGGTGGCGCAAAGTAACCCGGCTGCAGATCAGCTGTGCCTTCCGATGGCTGCCCCTCCAATACATCCGCGCCGAGCACATCCACACCGTGATCGAAGTAACCCACCCAGAGCCGTCCATCCTCCCCAAACCTGAGCGCCGAAATATTCCCATCGGTCAGCGCAGCCGGCGGCGCAG
>DASWCA010000161.1:0-6854 GCA_036390355.1 Acidobacteriaceae bacterium | reverse complement strand
ATGCTGCTCGAAGAGGCCGACCTCGAAGCCGCCGTCGACTCTACGCTGACAGCTGATTGCCGATCGCCGGAAAGCAAACAACTCCGTCCGAGTGAGTTACCCTTGGATTGACCATGTCCGACACACCCAATCTCAAACTTCTCTGCGTAACCGCTCATCCCGACGACGAATGCTTCGGCTTTGGCGGAGCTCTCATGCTCGCCCACGAAGCCGGCGTCGAGACCTCCGTCCTCTGCTTCACCGACGGTCAGGCCGCCACCAACCGGGTCGGGGCAGATTCAAACGAACACCTCGGCCAGTTGCGCCGCCAGGAATTCGTTGCGTCCTGCAAAATCCTCGACGTCGCCCACTGCGAGATCCTCGACTACCAGGACGGCCAGCTCGAGTTCGCCGACTTCTCCGCGACCGCGGCCATGCTGGTCAAGCGCATCCGCACCTGGAAGCCGGACGTCGTCCTCACCTTCGGCCTCGACGGCGCGGTGAACACCCACGCCGACCACACCATGGTCTCAGCCTTCACCACCGCCGCGTACCACTGGGCCGCATCGCCCAAGCGCTTCCCCGACCTCGGCCAGCCCCACACCGCGCGCCGGCTCTACTACAACACCACCAACTTCTTCTTCCCCGGCCGCCCCTCGCCACTCCCCGCCCCGTGGACCGTCACCCTCGACGTCACGCGCCTGCAACATCGCAAGTTCGACGCCTTCCGCGCCCACACCTCGCAACTTCCGCTGATGGAAAAGTTCCAGTCCTTCTTCGAGAAGCGCGTCGGTCACGAGTTCTACACGCTCGCCGCCACACCACAACCACAAGCCGCCACCCAAGCCACCGACCTCTTTGCCGGCCTCTAACCCGACAAACGACCACGGATCGACACGGAAAGAACACGGATGAGAGCACAATAAGCTCAGTCTTGATCCGTTTCTATCCGTGAAAATCCGTGGTCGGTCTGCTAGCGATCTACCGCAGCTGAAACTCCGGCGACCCCATCACCAGCGCCGTCAGCAGATTCAGCATGTCCCCCGGATTAGTATTCTGTTCCGTGGCCTGCGCAATCTGTTTGTGGATCAGCTCGTTCGTCTTGCTCGACACCTGCCCTCCAATCAGCGTCGACTCCAGCACCTTCAGCGCGATCTCCGTACCTGTCGGCGCAGCCTGCGGCACGGCAGGAACCGGTTTCGTCAGCATCGCCTCGGCATAGCCCGCGTGAGGAGCCGCCGCCGCGCTCGCAACCTGTGTCCCCACCGAGTTCTCACTCATCAGCCCCAGCGCCACCACTTTCGCGGCATCGAATTTCTGGTTCGCAAATCTGCTGTTCGTTAGCTGATACGCGAAGTTCAACCGATCCACCAGCGCGCTCGAATTCATCCACTTGTCCGCCGTAATGTAGTAGCCCGTCGGCGCCAGCGCGAAGTACAGCGGCATCCCCATCGTCCGCATCGAATTCACCAGCGCACCCGGATTCGAAGGGTCGGTCATCGTCGTCCGATACGCCGACGCCAGAAACTCCATCGGCGTCTTCACCTTGTTGCGAAAGTATTTTTGCGAGTTGAACTCCGGGCTAGCCACCAGCGTCCGCAGCACTGCCTTGATGTCTCCGTCCGACGCAAGAAAAGTCTTCGCCATGCGATCCACCAGGTCCGCCGGAGGATCGTCCGCCACAAACCGTTGTGCAATCTTCCAACTGATGAAGTGCGCCGTCTGCGGACTGTGAGCCAGCAGGTTCAGCGCCTCCAGGCCTTCCTTCATCCCCGCGTTTCCGGGCGCATTCGCAAGCCCAGCAGCTTGCTGACCACCACCCATCGCCATGTCGCCCATCGACATATCGTCCATGCTGGGCACAGGTTTTTGAGGCGCGGGCTTCGCCATCGTTCCCTGAATCACAAAGGGCGCGCCGGTTCCAACCGTGTGCCCCAGCCAGGTCTTCGTTCCCGGCTCATGCTTCTTCGGATCGAACTGGAATGGACCCGCCTGGTATGGCTGGTTCACCGTCCACCCGGTCAGCATCGCCGAGAGGTTGGTCACGTCCGCCTGGGTATATCCACCGTTCACGCCGACGGTGTGCAGTTCCATAATCTCGCGGCCATAGTTCTCATTCAGCCCTTTGTTCCCGGGCTTCGACTTCGGGTTCGCCGGATTCACGCCATTCGCCAGCGAGTCCGGACCAATGCTCAGCCAGTTATCGAGATACACCATCATCGCCGGACTCTGCGCGGTCGCCAGCAGCAGGTCGCCGAATTTGCCCAGCGCGTTCTTGCGGATCGCGTCGCGCTCGTAGCTGGTGGTATACCACTGGTCGGAATCCTTCGCGATGTAGATGTTGAAGTGATTGAACCAGAAGTCCGCCATCACCTCCTGCAACTGCCGCTCGCCCAAAATCGCGCGCACCATCTTCGCCTGCGAAAGCTCCTGGCCGATCTGATACTGCGCGCCCACGCCGGCGGCCATCCCCTGGAATATCTCGCGCTCGCGCGGCGTAAAGTCCGCCAGCAGCAGGTTCCTCTGATCGCCGCCCAGGTAGCTCGTGAACGCAATCCGGTCATCGACCGGCATCTGGATCAGCGCCGTCATCCGCTGGTTCTTCGGCAGCGCAAACAACTCGCCCGCAATCCGTGCCGCCGTAAACTGTCCACCCTGTTTCTCTGAAGCCTTCTCCGCGTCGCTCGGCTCGTCGAGCGGACTGCCCCCGCTCGTATCTGGCTTCTTGCTTACCGTCTGCTGGCGCAACTTCGCCACCTGCACCTCGTACATGGCGGCCAGTAGCGGATCGGCCGGCATCGGCTTCTTCCCGTCCGCCACCTGCTGAATCGTTCCCCGGTCCGGAAACAGCAATAACGCCTGCTCCGGCGTCATGTTCAGTGTAGGAAAGTCCGCCATGCGTCTGTCGACCACAACGTCTTTGATCATGCCCGGATTCAGTTGCTGCTCAAACCACTTGTCGACGCCCACCGCGACCACATGGTCGACATCGCCAGGCCGTGGCCCAAACGTGAATCGATCAAGCACCTGCAACGCGCGTTCGCGGTCGGTCAGTGGAACCGCGGACGCGGTCTTCGCGACGTCTGGAATCATCGCGTCCCGGGTAGCCGAAGCCTTCTTTCCGCTGGCCCCGCGGCGAACAATCGGAGCCGCCTTCTGCTGGGTATTCGGCGCAGCCGCATCCCCCTGCGCCAGGACCGGAATCGTTGAGATGGAAGATAGAGTGAGGGCAACAACCAGGACTCGTCGCATAAGATCGGCCTCTCCCCTAGCTTAGACCCTCATCCAACCCACGAAGTTGCGCCTCCGCCGCCGGGTGCCCCATTCATGACAGTTTCATCGTCATGAGTGGGATTCGTACCCCAAACCCTACGCCGCCACCACCCGCGCCTTCATCTTCGCTGCCACCCTACCCCGCGCCCACCACGTCACCCGCGCCAGCAGCAGCACCGTCAACACCAGGGTCATAGGAAGCGGCGCGCGCACTCCCTTTTTCACCAGCCACCAGTAGTGAATACACCCCGCCATTGCCGCCACATACACCGTGGTATGCACCCGCCGCCACGCCTTCCCGCCCATCCAGCGCATCACAAATGCCGGCGACGTCACCGCCAGCACCAGCAGCAGCGTCCATGCAAACAGCCCCATTTGGATAAACGGCCGCTTCTTCAGATCTCCGAGAACCGTCGGCCAAATCAGCTTCCATTGCTCGACAACCGCTCCCGGATGCCCCGCCTTCAGCCCCGCGACCACCGTAGGCACGTCGTAGCCGGAAAACAGGAACACATAGGTCGCCAGGTGCAGCGTCGCATAGAAGAACGCATACAACCCCAGCAGTCGGCGAAACCGGATCAGGTTCGAAAGCTTCGCATGCAGCCGCCGCACCGGAGTCACCGCCAGCGATGTCAGCAGCAGAAACAGAGTCCAATACCCCGTCTCGTGCGTAATCCAATTCACCGGGTCCGCCATCAGCGCAAGTTCGCCCGAGCGGTACATGTGAAGCATCTGCATGACCGGCAGCAGGCACACAAGGTGCACCAGCGCCTTCACATAAGGAATCAGGCGATTAGGCATGATCTGGATCGACCTTCTCTCACGAGCAAAAACTATTTTTTGCGAATTTGGCCCATAAATCGCATGTCAAGCCCCAAAATGACTTATCTCTATGGAAACACACCACATAGACTTGGCGTGGAGTTATGCTCAAACACATATAATTAAAGTATGGGGAAAATTAAGAAATCGGCGTCGCGAAAGTCACACTGCGCAGCATCCTCGCCCCAAGTCATTGATTCTGGATATTTTGCAACTAACCCATTTGCAATCAGGATTTTACAGACACATGAACCCGGCAAACTGCTGATTCCGCAAGGCTTGCGTACAAGATACCCCTCGCGAAAACAATCAATAATACTTCTTCAGGTCCATCCCCGAGTACATGCTTGCCACCTGGTCGCCATATCCGTTGAACATCTGCGTCGGAATCGTCTTCGGAAACGGGCTCGAATCGATCCGCCGCTCATGTGCCTGCGACCATCGCGGATGGTCGACGCCCGGGTTCACGTTCGAGTAGAAGCCATATTCCTGCGCCGAGATCTCATTCCACAGCGTGTGCGGCTGTTTGTCGGTAAAGACGATCTTCACAATCGACTTCCCATTTTTGAACCCATACTTCCACGGGCTCACCACGCGGATCGGCGCGCCATTCTGGTTCGGCAGCACCTCGCCGTAGCAGCCGAAGGTCAACAGGCACAGCGGATTCATCGCCTCGTCCATCCGCAACCCCTCCGAATATGGCCAGTCGTAGCCGCCGGGCTTGTTGGGCATGTTCTTGCTGTCGCTCGCCGAAATGAACTGCACATACTTCGCGCTCGGAAGCGGCTCCGCCCACGAAATAAACTCGCTCAGCGAATATCCGTCCCACGGAATCACCATCGACCACGCCTCGACGCACCTGTGACGATAAACCCGGCTCTCGATCGGCTTGTACTTCATAATGGCGTCGATATCGACCGTCTGCTTCTTCTTCACCAGTCCGGACACTTCGACCGTCCACGGCCGCGTATGCAGCGTGTGCGCATTCTTGGCCGGCTCGGACTTGTCCGTCCCAAACTCGTAGTAGTTGTTGTAGGTCGTCGCCTTGGCAAACGGCGTCTGAGCGTCGCTCACGGTGTACTTCGACGGCACGGTATCCAGCTTCTGGTCCGCATGGACCGCGTCCGGATGGATCAGCCCGGGAACCTGCTGCAATGCCAGTGCGCCAACGCCCAACGCAGCCGCCCCGGTAAGGAAGTTCCGCCGGTTGAGAAACGTCTCCTTCGGCGTAATCTCCGACGACGCGATCCTGCTTTCGAGACTTCCACCGTTCTTGATCAACATGCCAGTTGTCCTCCGCCATTGCTTAGACTATCTAAATACGTGAGTAGAGTCACAATGGATGTAAAGTTTTCCGAATGGTCCGCCGCAGCACGTAAAAATCTGATCTTGCTGCTGATTGCGGTATCAATGGCCCTCCTCGCCTGCCCGTTTGGCCAAGCTCAAAAAGCAGATCTCCCACCAATCTCGACCGATCGGCCGTCCATCGCCACCGGACCCATCCTCGTACCCGCGCACTCCCTGGAATTCGAGAACGGATTTGGCTGGACCCGCGATCAGTCCATAAACTCCGGCGACGGCCCCGAGACTGAAATGCGGTATGGCCTCTCAAACCGCGTCGAACTCCAGGCTTACGTGCCAAACGTGAATTGGGGCGGCGGGGTCCCCGGAACCCGACTCGCCGACTTCTCCATTGGAGCAAAATTGCAAATCGGGTCCGACAAGCAGAGCTGGCCGGTCGCCATCCAGCCCAGCCTGAGCTTCCCAACAGGCTCGCCGGACCTGACATCCGGCGGAGTCGACCCGACGATTCTGGTCGCGACCTTGCGCAATCTTCCGCGCAGTTTTCAGATTGGAGGAAGCGTGAATCTCACGTCTGCCTCCACCAATGGCCAGGCGAGGATTGCACAGTCGCAACTCGCCCTCTACCTCGGCTGGTGCGTCAATGCGAAGACCTGTTTTGCTCTCGAAGAAGCTCCGTTTTTCAGTACTGCCCAGAACTCCAACAGCGCCACAACTGACGGAAGCATGACGATGGGATTAACGCCGAACACGCAGTTGGACATGGCGGTCGGAACCACGGTGACGAACGGCGACCGCGGAGCGTACGTGCTCCTCGGCTACTCCTTCCGTTTCGATCGTCTCTTTGCCGGCAACCACCGTTCCCGAACCCCATACACAGCCGCCCCCAGCACAATCACCACCGCCGCTCCAAGGATCTCGCGCTGAAAATTGGCGCGTTCAATCAGGATGTACACGAACCCGCAAATAGCCAGCAGCGGCGGCAGCGGATACAGCCAGATCCGGAACGGCCTCACCATCTCCGGTCGCGTGCGTCGCAGAACAATCACGCCAACATGCTGCATCAGGAATTGCAGCAGCACTCGCAGCACCACCAGCGCGGCAATCACATCCGCCAGCGAGAAGAAGCAGAAGCAAATCGCCGCCGCGCCCAGCACCAGCAGCGACACATGCGGGAAGCCCTTGCGATGCAGCCTCCCGAACACACGGAAGTAGTTGCCGTCGCGCGCCGCGGCGTACGGAATCCGCGAGTAGCCCAGCAGCAGTGAGAAGACGCTGGCGAACGCCGTCACCATCACCAGCACCGCCGCGATCTTGCCCAGCATTGGCCCCAATCGTGGCCCGTAAGCTGTCTCCATAAACAGCGAGATCACCGCGCGCCTGGCTTCAAGATTTTGCGCGCCGACCAGTCCCTGCCACGGCAGCACGGCCAGTACCGAGATGTTCATCGCAAGATAGATCGCCGCCACCAGTGCAAT
>DASWCA010000160.1:0-6566 GCA_036390355.1 Acidobacteriaceae bacterium | reverse complement strand
GTCTACGCATCCGAAGGCCACCCCGACCAGCGAGTCGCCCGCCGCTTCTACCTCGCCGGAAGTTACATCTGCCAGCAAGCCCTAGCCAGCGGCCGCATCGACGCCTACGTCGAGTACACCGGCACCGCGCTCACCGCCATCCTCAAGCAGCCTCTACCGCCGCCCGGCCAGCGCGACGCGGCCAGCGTCCTCGCGACCGTCCGCGACCTCTACGCCTCGCGCTACCACGTGCGCGTCGAGGCGCCGCTGGGGTTCGAGAACACATTTGCGATGGTGGTTCGTGGAGACGACGCTCAGCGGTTGGGGCTGCGAACGATCTCGGACGCTGCGAAGATTGCTAAACCCACGTCTCAGAATCGAGACATGGGGCACCCAATGCGGTTGGGAGTCGGCTACGAGTTCGAGTCGCGGCCGGATGGTTTGCCGGGTTTGTCCGCTGCGTATGGGTTGAAGTTCGCGGGCCCGCCGCGGACGATGGACCTGGGGCTGCTCTATCGGGCGCTGGCGGACAAGCAGGTCGACATGGTCGCCGGCAACTCGACCGACGGACCGATTCGTGCGCTCGGGTTCGTCGTGCTGGCAGACGATCGCCACTACTTTCCGCCATACGAAGCGGTGCCGCTGGTGCGCGAAGATTCGCTGCGGCTGCATCCGGAGATCCAGATCGCGACGGACCGCCTGGCAGGCAAAGTGAACGCTGAAGAGGTCCGCGCGATGAACGACGCAGTCGACGGAAGACACGAAGATGTCGTCGAAGTAGTACGCGAGTTTCGCGCGCGGAAAGGATTGTGATGGTTGCGAAGAATATAGATGTGGAACCGTGGTTGCGAGGGACGCACACTGATGTCGACGCCGTCGTTCGGCAGGTGCTTCATGCGCTGGAGTTGGCGGACGAAGATGCGACCAAGTGGTGCGGCGATCTGACGGACGCCGAGATGAATGCGCGGCCGTTCGGGATTTCGCCGGTGGCGTTTCATCTGCGCCACATCGCGCGTAGTCTCGACCGGTTGCTGAGTTATGCCGAAGGCGTGCAGCTCGACGATACGCAAAAGGCGGCGCTGCAGAGCGAGTTGGACGACGGCGCCACGCGCGACGGCGTGCTGGCGGAGTTGCGGGCTGCGCTGCGAGCTTCGGCAGAGCGCGTGCTGACCTTTTCGCCGGAGCAGTACAACGGTGCGCGCGGCGTCGGACGGGCCGCTCTGCCGACCACGGTTGGCGGGCTGTTGGTCCATTGCGCGGACCATACGCAGCGGCATGTCGGGCAGGCAGTGACCACGGCAAAAATTCTGATGGCGATGCGGACGGAATACGGCGACTCTTCCCCTTCGCGGAGCTCAGGGTCAGAATGACAAGCCATATCAATGCACTGTCTTCATGCGGCGGGACATGAAGTCCATCAGCAGGTAGTTGCCGAGGGTTTGGGGCGTAGTGAAGTAGGCTTTGCCGCGGCACATGGCGCTGACCTTCTGCACGAACTGGACCAGCGAGAAGTCCGACGCGAGCATGAAGGTGTTGATCATGATGTTGGAGCGCTTGCAGCGAGCGACCTCTTCGAGCGTCTCGGCGATGACCAGTGGATCGAGGCCGAAGGCGTTCTTGTAAATCCGCCCGTCGGGCAAGGTGAGCGCCGAGGGCTTGCCGTCGGTGATCATGACGATCTGCTTCATGTCCTTGGTCTGCCGGGCGAGGATGCGTTGCGCCAGGCGCAGGCCTTCGCGCGTATTGGTGTAGTGCGGGCCGACTTTGACGCGCGGAAGCTGGCCGAGCGGAATCTCCTCGGCGGTGTCATGGAAGAGCACGAGATTTAGCGTGTCGCCGGGAAATTGCGTGCGGATCAGATGGCTGAGCGCCATCGCCACCCGCTTGGCGGGCGTGAAGCGGTCTTCCCCATAGAGGATCATCGAGTGTGAGCAGTCGAGCAGCACCACCGTGGCGCACGACGATTGGTAGTCGGACTGGTGGACATGGACGTCGGAATACTCGATGTTGAGTGGCGTGTGCTCTTCGCCTTCGACCGCCGTGCGGATGCCTTCGCGAGCGAACACTGAGCTGAGCGTGGCGGTGATGTCGAGGTTCAGGGTGTCGCCGAACTCGTAGAGCTTGGAGCTTCCGTTGATTTCGACGCCGGCTGCCTCGTGCCGCGTGTCGTGGCGGCCGATGTTGGACTTGCCCAGTGGCCCGAGCAGCTCGCGGAGAGCCTTGTAGCCGAGGAAGTCCATGCTCTTGTCCGTGACTTCGAAGCGAGCCTCGGTATTGCCGTCGCCCTGCTGGCCCTGTCCTTCCTGGGGCTGCTCGGCGTTGATGAAGTTCTGCTCCTGCATCTTCTCGATGATCTGGTCGACGAGCTCGTCCACCTGATCGGCCGATAGCTGGTCGAACTTCTGCTGGGATTCCTCGTCGAAGAGTTCGCCCGATTCGAGTGCCTGCTTGATGGCCTCGCGCAGGTTCTCCATGGTCTGATCGTTCAGCTCGCTGAACTGCGCGTAAGGGTCCTGATAGCCGGAGTCGAGCAGGAAATCGGAGAGGGCCTGCATGAGGTCCTCCAGCCCGAAGGATGAGGCCAGGTCGCCGGTGAACTTGGTATAGCGGACTCGCTTCATTGCGGCTCTCCTCTTCGGATCTCCCGAGGGGACCCCCTCCCCCGTATATACCACCGTTTCACTCTAGCCAAAAGGCTTACAAGTTAGTATATACCGTTTGATATATACTACGCTGCCACTGACCGGTAACAACGAACTTTCCCTCACTCTATTTTACTCTTTTGGCCTTAACTCCACGCCAGGTCTATCTCTATTGTTTCGAAAGATTTACGTCTCCAGGGGACTTGACAACGCAATTTGCTGAGGTTTTTCGCGGAAAATAGTCAAAAACAGCATGAGGGTATAGATTCGCGCCGCTCTTAATCGGTTCGTGAACCCGCCAAATTAGAAGTGGAGGACAAGGCCGGAGTTGACCGTGAAGAGCGAGATGTTCGGTGAGTTGGAGCTTCCGAAGGCGCTGGTGCCGGCGCCGCCGCCCAGCTCGATGACGCGGAGGTCGAGGAAGGGTGCGAGCGGAAAGTCGACGCCGCCGAGGATCTCCCATGCCGCATATTGATTGTTGAAGGTCGAATTCAGCGGGGCTCCCGTAGATACGTTGACCGTGCGCGTGGCCACATAGCCGCCGGAGGCCTGGATGTATGGCTTGATGGGGATGACGGGAGGATGGAAGCCGACTTTGACTCCGGCCATCGCCGTGTCGGCGCCGGTCGTGCCCGGACGCGTGGAACCGCGAAAGTCCAGGCCGATCCTGACCGGGCCCACGGGGATCAGGTTGAACGTGACTCCACCACCGATGCCGGAGGCCCAGAAGTCCGTATAGCGGTTCTGAAAGCCAGAGGTGGTCAGGACCGATCCGGTCTGCACGTTGGAGAAACGCCCTGAGGACGAAGTGGCGTAGATGGAAAAGGCCTGAGCGTGAACCACGGCAGCGGAGCAAAGGAGCAGAATGGCAACCAGCAGAATTCGGCGCATCATTTGACCTCGCAGAGAGATATTTCGTGACCGGGTCGAGCCAGTCGTTCCAGTGAACATGTCTCACTTGGATGCGCGAAATGCATCCTGGATCGTCGCGAATCGCTAATTCAGTGACTAGCGAAGTTCGTGAGCGGAAGGCACGTAGCCATCGACGATGGTCGTGCTGCCGCCGATTCGCGTTGCGAACGTGGGCTGCTTGAGGCCCTCCACAATGGCAGGCGGCAACGCTTCCGGTTTCGAGCGATGGGAGTAGAACTCTGCAAACGAGAAGAAGTCCGCGCCCTTATCGTCGATCATCTGAGCGTCGGGCGTGTAGGCCTTGATCACGTCAGGATTCGCCAGCGCAACGCCGAGGAAATTTACGGCGTCATGAATCGTATGACCGGTGGGCGATCGGTATTCGTAGAGCGGAACGTGTTGCCGCTCCGCAAATTCCGCCAACGGGACGAGAGGCTGCAGGGCAAAGGCCTGGTAGTGGATGGCACGCTCGTGGCGCGCCATTTCCTGCGGAAGTGCGCCGCGCTGATCGATCTCGTTGATGCCCTGCTGGTAGACGCCTATGCCCCAGTCGAAGAGGCTGTTGTCGGACGAAACGACGCCTACGGACACAGCCGCAAGCCCGCGCCAGTAGTGGTGATTGTTCGTCTGCTTGCCCGCTTTGTCGAAGTCCACGGTGCGGTGCGCGACCTTGTTCATCCACTGAATGTCGCGCTTGACTATGGCGGGGTCGAGCGAGGTCTCGTTGACGAGCACGGACTGGCTGGTGGCCGTTGCGCTGAGCGTCCACTCCACCTGGTACCACGCTTGCGAGCTTTCCTTGGGATCGTAGTCGAGCAGCGCGCCGGCCTGTGCCCAGGCGTCGATCTGCTGCTGCGCGCACTGCGCTTCCTGCTTGCTGGAAGTGACGAGCCACTGATTCATGCCGGCAGTGACGCGATGCTCAAAGGCCGAGTAGACCCGCGTGGCCTCGGCCTCGGCCGGATTGGTGGGCCCGTGCGATCCGTTGAGGTAATGATGCGGAATGTTCATGCGGCCGGTGGGGGGCTCGACCATCGGCAGCTTCGCGCAGTAGTGGAGCGAGGCGATCGCTTTGGCGATGCGGGGATCGGTGCTTTGTGCCAGCGCTGAGTGACGGGCGGCGACGTCGATATACGAGGCTTTGGCGTCGGATACGTGTTGGGCTTGCGCGGCGGATAACAGGAAGAGTGAAGCGATACCGCAAGCGGCGTTTCTCAACATTGTTGGCAATCCCCTGCCGAAGATTCTAGTTGAAACCCCGGCGGGTGCGGCTTTTGGCGTAGTCTTCGCGCTCGGCTTCGCGGTCGCGGATCTTTTCGGCGTAGCGAGTGGCATCGTCGGCGCGGGATTTCTTCTCGCCCGCGGAGAAGCTGCGCTCTTCGGTGCGGCTGAGGCGTTTGTGGGCGTACATGCCTTCGAGCAGGAACTCGGCTGCGCTGACCGCGATCTCGGGCCGGGTCTTGCCGTTGATTTGCAGCGGCGAGAGTTTTTCGACCAGTCCCTGAATCTGCTGCAGCTCGGCAAGCGATCCGGCGGAGGGCTGCGCGTCGTTCAACTGCACAGTGCCGCCGAGATTGAACCACTGTTCGATCTGCTGCGTGTTGGTGTCGGCGAAGTAGCTGTCGAAGACCTGCGCAACGGCGGCGCGGATGATCTCGCGGACTACAGTGTCGGCGCCGCGCATCTCGCCTTCGTACTCGAGCTCGATCTTGCCGGTGATGCCGGGCAGAGCGGCATAGATGTCGCCGACGCGTGCAACGGCGAGGTCCTCGTTGTGGATGAGTGCGCGGCGTTCGGCGTTGGAGACGACCAGCTCCATGGTGGTGATGGGCAGGCGCTGCGAGACGCCGGAGCGCTTGTCGACCTTCTTGTCTTCGCGCGCGTTGAAGGCGATCTGCTCAACGATCTGGCGGACGTAGTGCGGGATTTCGATGTGGTCCTTGCCGGGCTTGGCATGCTTCGCGGCGCGTGCCGTCCAGGCCTCCTGCGCGGTGATGCGGATGCCTTCTTCGATGTTCTCCGGATAGTGGGTGCGGATCTCCGAGCCAATGCGGTCCTTGAGCGGCGTGACGATCTTGCCGCGCGCGGTGTAGTCCTCGGGATTGGCGGAGAAGACGATGGCGACGTCGAGAGGCAGGCGGACGGGATAGCCCTTAATCTGCACGTCGCCCTCCTGCATGATGTTGAAGAGCGCGACCTGAATTTTGCCGGCGAGGTCGGGCAGCTCGTTGATGGCGAAGATGCCGCGGTTGGCGCGGGGCAGAAGGCCGTAGTGCATGGTGAGCTCGGAGCCGAGGTCCTGGTTGGAGCGGGCGGCCTTGATGGGGTCGATGTCGCCTACCAGGTCGGCAACTGTAACGTCGGGGGTGGCAAGTTTTTCGACGTAGCGATCGTCGGGCGTCATCCAGGCGATGGGCGTCTCGTGGCCGAGCTTTGCGATGAGGTTGCGAGCGAACTTCGAGATCGGCGCATATGGATTATCGCGCAGCTCCGATCCGGCGACGTAGGGCGTGTGCGGATCGAGCAGCGTGGTGAGCGCTCGCAGGATGCGCGACTTCGCCTGGCCGCGGAGTCCGAGCAGGATGAAATTGTGGCGCGACAGGACAGCGTTGACGAGCTGCGGGACGACGGTGTCCTCGTAGCCGACGATGCCGGGGAAGAGAGGCGCGGCATCCTCCCCCTTGCCCGATGCGGCGTTCGCGCGCAGGCGGCCGATGAGGTTTTCGCGCAGCTCGTCCTTGACCGACCGGGCGAGGCGAGCGGGAGTGAATTCGCTGGCACGGAGTGCGCCGAGAGTGATGGGGAGTGCGGTTGCCATGATCAAGTATAGATGTTTGGCGGCTGCGCTGGATGCAAGTGCGGTGCTACGGTGGTCGGAAAGGCCACTGGCGGGGAGACTGGGTGGGCCGAATCTGGCATTTTCGCGCAGTGATGGCGCGCACACGTGAAATCTCGCCACAATAAGTTCCCATAAGCAGCAAAAGAACTTATGCTTGTTCCATATGCCTAAGTTATCGATTCGTGACCTGGAAC
>DASWCA010000159.1:0-1692 GCA_036390355.1 Acidobacteriaceae bacterium | reverse complement strand
CCCGGATCACGCCTGCGGACCGCTTCTGGATGTCCCCACCGATGACGTCGAACACCAGGTCGACGCCGCCGACGTCTTCCAGCGCGTCGTTCTCAAGGTCGACGAACTCCTGCGCGCCGAAGTCGAGCGCCTTCTGACGGTCGGGGGCGCGTCCGGTGCCGACAACGTAAGCGCCGGCCTCTCGTGCGAGCTGCGTCACCATCGAACCGACTGCACCGGCCGCGCCGTGCGCGAGGACGCTCTGCCCCGCCTGAAGGCGGCCATGCTGGAACAGCCCTTGCCATGCGGTCAGGCCCGGCATCGCCACGCTCGCGCCCACCGTGAAGTCGACGTCGCCCGGCAGCGGCGCGAGGTTGCGTGCCTCGACGGCCGCATACTCCGCCAGCCCGCCGCCGCGATAGGAGTCCGTGAGGCCGAACACCCGCTGTCCCACCGACAGCCCCGTCGTGCCGTAGCCGAGAGCGGTGACCACTCCGGCCAGCTCCTGCCCAGGGATCGAAGGTGTTCGGTCACGGTCGAGGCGATCCGTCCAGGTCGAGGGCCACGTCAGCTCACCCGAGGTGAATCCCGACGCATGAACCTGAACGAGGACGTCATTTATCGCTGCCTGTGGCTCGGGCCGCTCCACCAGCTTCATCCCGGCGGTTCCTGCGGCCTGGTCCGTTACCACGATCGCCTTCATCATCTACCTCCCGATGTGTGGGATGTCGTCATTTTCAGAATTCCTTTGCACATGAGCGCAAATAGAACGGCGAAAATCGATGGTCCAATGACCTTCGGGTATGGAATCGATGCCACCGACTCGGCGTGCAAAAATCAACGGTGCGAAACAGACATCTGCTTCTCACGACAAAGGGCCGGCTGTCACAATGACGATCGGCCGCTCGTCACCCTTGGTTTGGAAAAAATCTCCACGGAGGGAGACTCTCTTTGATTTCGCCATTCGATCCTCCGGAGCTGCATATGGTTTTGCATGCTCGGCCGCGGAGATAATCGTGGAATCCTGATGTGGTGCTAAATTATCCTAGCCTTGTCGGTACATACGAAAATCCCAGACGCGTTCCCGAGAATCTTTCCTGGGTGCATCTGGGCTTTGGCGTTACGCTCGCATCACGCGACGCCTCCAGGCACCCTCGGAGAAGGTCGATGCGACCGGATAGAGTTCAGATCGAGCCAGCCCGCGTAACGGCGGGAAAGTCCTTCTCGGGATCGAACACGTTGTTGAAAAAATTCGTCAGGGAGTACATAGCCACCAGCGCGACGATCTCCATGACGTTCGCATCCGTGTAGCCTGCATCGCGAATGGCTTTCAGATCGGCGTCACTGACCTTGCCGCGGGTCTCGATGACTTTGCGCGCAAACTGGACGGCGGCGTCCCGCTTCGGGTCGCTGGCATGGCCCTTCCGAGCGAGAATGATTTCATCGGCCGGCAGCTTGGCCATATGCTCGGCCGTAAAGCTATGAACCGTCAGGCAGTAGTTGCAGCCATTCACTTCGGAGACAGCGAGGCCGATGCTGTCACGCGTCTTCACGTCGAGCGCCTTGCTCAATGAGCCGAGCAGGGCGGCCCACGCGTTGAATGCGATCGGGCTCTGCGCGAAGGTCGCCATCATATTTGGGGTGAACCCGATGTTCTTGGTGATCGCATCGAGAGTCGGTTTGCAATCGGCCGGCACTTGTTCCGGCTTTAGA
>DASWCA010000158.1:0-3763 GCA_036390355.1 Acidobacteriaceae bacterium | reverse complement strand
AAACAAAGATGATCCGAACCTAGAACATCGTCCACACGCGAAGGCAGCAACATACACTGATCGGGATTGTAAGAAAGAAAACGAGACATACCCTCTTAAACCCTATTCTGCCTGTTCAAATCAAGTAGTCACACAGACTCTTCAGCCCTTTGATTCCTGTTTGGTCCGTACCTGGGCCTTCGGCCCAGGCTGGTATATGGCGCGCCTTCAGCGCTTTTTTGCGGGTCGCCTGAACTAACCGGATACTCATCTGCGGGGACTCTTCGCTGCGCTCAGAATGACAACTCAAAAAGCTGCGCTCAGGATGACAACTCAAAAAAGCTGCGCTCAGAATGACAACTCAAAAAAGCTGCGCTCAGCATTATGCCACCACGAATCATCCGGCACACTCGTATGCCACAGCCTCGTCCCCTCCGTACGAGCGTGGGGAAAACTACTTCTGTTTAGTCGCAAGATCTTTCATCTCCGGTAATCCTGAGTCCTATAATCCGCACAAAACAAAGGCTCCGAAACGGCATCTGACGTGCTGTTCACCCTCACTACTCACGCTGACTCGACTCGAGGGCTTATGTTCAAAACTGTATTCTCGCTTCTGACGCTTACGTGCGCGCTCACTGCTTCGGCCTCTGCCGACACATTCACTTTCTCCAACGGGACTCCCGACGGTCGCATGGGCATGGCCTCCCGCCCCGGCTCAGTCGGCGTGACGGAGATTGAGGCCGCGGACGATTTTGTTCTCACCGCTCCAACTTCCCTCACCTCCGCAGCCTTCTATGGCCTGCTTCCGTCCAGTGCAACGATCCTCGCCGTGGGCGTCGAGATCTACCGTGTGTTCCCCTTCGACTCCACCAATCCCCCATCCGGCAACGTGCCGACGCGCGTCAACTCTCCCTCCGACGTTGCCTTTGCCCTACGCGATAGCGCAGGAGGGCTCTCGTTCAGCACCACCGTCCTCGCCAGCACGTTTACCGTCGGCAACTCGGTGGTCAACGGGATCAACAAGATTCCCAATCAGACCACCGGCGGAGAAGGTGCGGCCTCGGGAGAGGAAGTACAGTTCAACGTCAACTTCACGACGCCTCTCAATCTCGGGGTCGACCACTACTTCTTCGTCCCCCAGGTGCAGCTCTCCAACGGAACCTTCCTGTGGCTCTCCTCAGCACGGCCAAACCCTGCCGTGTCGCCCGATCTGCAAGCGTGGATCCGTAATGGCAATCTGGATCCAGACTGGCTCCGGGTCGGAACGGACATCGTTGGCGGAACGACCCCGCCCACCTTCAACGGCGCCTTTTCGCTGGCCGGCACCACAGCCTCGCCGACCCCCGAACCCTCCTCGTGGATCCTGCTGCTCACAGGCTCGGGCGCACTCCTCCGCAGACTGCGTCCAGGAAGTCCGTCAAGATAATCCCGAGAGGTTCTCGCGCAATCGGCGAACTCTACGCTGCCTTCACTCGCCCGACACACAGCCGCGCCGGCCTGTGCTCGAAGATCTCCACCGCCTCCGGGCTCACCCCGGCCGCCGCGCACATCCGCCGCCAGTCCTCCGCCAGAAAACTTCGCCGAATCGACGCCAACCCATCCGGCAGGATGAACCGGTGCCACCACGGTCCGCGCATGATCACGTTAAACACTTTGTACGGCATCGGCATGCGATGCAGATCGACGATGAACCATCCCACGCGCGCCGTCTTCTCCGCCCACGCGATAAAGCGCACGATCTCCGCGTCCGTCAGGTGATGCAGCATCCCGGTTGCGGTGACCAGGTCGGCGCACGCGGCCGCCTCGCATGCGTAGATGTCTCCGTTGATCCACGCAATCCGGCTCGATGCGGGAGTCGCCTCCTGTGCTGCGCGGATAGCGTTCGCGTTCACATCGACGCCCACCAGCTCGACCGCAATGCCGCCCTCAGCGGCCCAGCGCTCAATCCGCCGCAGCATGTCGCCATATCCGCAGCCGAAGTCCACGATCCGCAGCGGCCCGCGGTGCGACTTCGCCACCAGCTTCAGCCATTCCAGCACGGGCCGGTGAGCCCGAGTCATCCGGTTCACTCGGGCGAGGTCGCGCAGGCAATGCCGCAAATCCTCGTAGCTGCAAGGCCCGTCCATCTGCTCGTCAAGCAGCGCCCGCTGCGAGAAGTCGATCCGCTCAGACATGCGCCGACGCCGCACGCTCGGAGCGTCCGGAGATGGCCGCCGCACGCGCCTCCGCGAACGCCGCCGCTCCCAGCAGCGCGCAGGTGTCGTCCAGAATGACACGCACCGGAATCGCCTCCAGCACCGGAGACAGACGCCCCTTATCCAGAAACGCAGACATGAACCCGCCGCTCGACAGCGTCTTCAGCGCCTTGGGCGCGATGCCTCCGCCGATGTACATGCCGCCCATCGCCAGAGCCTTCAAGGCGATGTTGCCGGCCTCCGCGCCATACGCCGACGCGAACGTCTGCATCGTCTCAAAACACAGCTTGCTCGACCCATCTTCCGCGGCCTGGCCGATCGCTGCGTTCGGGTCCTCCGCCTTCATGCGGTCGCGCAGCCACTGCGGCTCCTCGATCTTTTCCACGTCGCGCAGATACGCATACACATTCTGGATGCCGAGACCCGACACCACGCGCTCCCAACTCACGCGCCCCTTCAGCGTGCCGCGCAGGTATTGCAGCAACGCAATCTCGCGGTCCGTCCGCGCCGCAAAATCGCAATGTCCGCCTTCCGACGGGATGGGCCGATGCACCTTGCCATCCCAGATCAGCAGCGCCTCGCCCAGTCCGGTGCCCGCGGCAATCAGTCCGCGATGTCCCACCGCCGATGTATCGCCCGGATGCAGCGTGACAATGCTCTCCGGCGCAAGCTCCGGAATGCCGTACCCATTCGCCTCAAGATCGTTGATCAGGAAGATGTGCTCGACGTCCATCGATCGCGCCAGATCGTGCTGGTCCAACGTCCACGGCAGGTTCGTCAGCTTCAGGCGTCCGCCGCGCACCGGCCCGGGAACACCAAAGCACGCCGCGGCAATCTGGTCGCGTTGGACATCGCCGAGAAATGCCTTCACCACCGCGTCCAGCGTCGGATACTCGAGCGCGGGAAACTTCTCGTCGCGAACCGGCTTCAGCCTGCCACCCTCGAAGTTGTAAAGTGCAAGATGAACTTTAGTGCCGCCGACATCGCCCGCTAGAATCATTTTCGTTCTCAGTTCTCAGTTGTTGGTTGCTGGTTATTTCCTATCTTTGCCGCCGTTGCCTGCCGCTGTCCCCTGATTCCAACTAACAGCTAACAACTAACTAGGGTATCTCCAGAGTGCCCACGCCATCGGTGCCGGGCGAGAGAAGCTTGGCCGCGGCGGCTGCATCCAGCAGAAGCGTCAACTTGCCGCTGGCCGGGCGGATCAACTGCGACGGCTTCGACTCCGGATCATAAGCGCCGAGGAACACATCGTGCAGCACCTGCGCCTTGGCCGCGCCTTCGATCTGGAACGCAACCTCGCGCCCACGATTGATCACCGGCGATGTCAGCGTGATGCGCCACGTATCCTTCTGCGGCACATGGTTCGCGACGACCAGGCGTCCCAGTTCGCCGAGCGCCGCGGTGTGCGGAAACAGCGACGCTGTATGCCCATCGTCTCCCATGCCGAGCAGCACCAGGTCGAACGTCGGAATGGGAATGGGAGTCTCCGCGCCTTCCAGCCGAAACTCCGTGCGAATTACCGCCTCATACCGCGACGCCGCAACCTGAGGATCGAGCTCGCCCTCCATGCGGTGAATCTGAGCCGC
>DASWCA010000157.1:0-5201 GCA_036390355.1 Acidobacteriaceae bacterium | reverse complement strand
CGGCTGCTGGGCAACTCCACCTCCTGCACAGGCGCCGATACGTGCCGCCTCGGCATCTGCCGCCCCAAGGGTGCGCTCTCCGCCATCGTCGAGAGGCTTTCCACCTCCGGCCTCGACCTCAACCAGATTCCCGATTTTCGTCTCAACCTCTCCGGCTGCCCCAACACCTGCGGCCAGCACATGCTCGCCGACCTGGGCTTTTACGGCAACGTCGCACGCCGCGGCCAGCAGATGTTCCCCGCATATGCTGTCGTCGCAGGTGCGCGTACCGGCGAGGGCGACTTCCGGCTGGCGCAGCCCATCGACCGAGTCAGCGCGCGCGATCTGCCTCGCTTTGTCGAGGATGTCCTGCGGCTCTGGCTGGAGAAGAAATCCAGACACGCCAACTTCGCCGACTACATCGACGCGGAAGGCACGCAGGACATTCGCGGCCTCGCCGATCGCTACCGCAACATTCCGGCGCCCGAGCAGGACCGCAGCTACTACCGCGACTGGGATTCGGATGAGATGTTTTCGCTGGCCGGAAAGAGCGCGGGCGAGTGCTCCGCCGGACTCTTCGATCTCATCGAAGTCGACCTGAAGCAGGCCAAGCGCCTGCGCGAGCAAATGCTCTCCGTTGAGCCGCAAAGTCGAGAAGAAACCGAGGCCGCGCTCTATTCCATTACTCTGTGCTCGGCGCGGGCTCTGCTGATCACTCGCGGAATCGAGGCAGCGACGGACACTGCTGTCTTCGAAAACTTTGGCAAGCACTTCAGCTCTTCCGGCCTCATCGACAGCCGCTTCGAACCGGTTATCGCCATCGCGCAGCAACGGCAGACAGATTCGCTCGTCGCGTGCAAGCAACAGGTGTTCGATCTGCTCGATGCAGTCGATGCGCTCTACCGCAGCATGGACAACTCGCTACGCTTCACCGCGGGATCGGCGAGGGCCTAGCTGGCTGCTCCCCCGGATTTTGGCCGAAAATCCGGCGTTTCTCGGCTGCGCAACTGATGTGACCGCTATCACAGCGCCATTCGCGGAATGCAGGCATTCTAATGTTGTGAGCCGGTGACGCAGAGCAGTTTTCACCGGCCCGATCCGCTCCCGACGGAGAAGGCTCTGATACTTCTTTCTAGTTCCTCAGAACTTTCGCACGGAGTGCACTTGTACTGATGAATGCCGTAAGCAGTAGATGTACTGATGAATGTAGTTGCAGTAGACGTACTGATGAATGCAGCAGGCAGTTGGTAGGTCGTTGTTGTCCTGATGAATGCAAGATGCAGTCGCTGTACTGATGAATGCAGTTAGCAGTAGATGTACTGATGAATGCAACATGCAGTAGATTTTGCTGAACGTTTTACCGTATCAAGGGTCCTGAAAGAGAACGAATCGAACGCGGCCACCCCGATGTGGCCGCGTTCGACATTTAACCACTGCTCACCGCGTGATCACGCCCAGCGTAATCTGCGTGCCGCTGTCGAGCTCGATGTTCCTGCCGTACGCCGTCAGCGTGCCCGAGGCATTCGCCACCGCCGAAGTCGACAGCATCACCCCAGGAAGTGCGGTTGCGCGCGCCGCCGGAGAAACCGTCTCGCCGGCATCGGACACGCGCCGGTTTGCCGTCGGTGTCGAAGTCACCGGTGCTCCCATCGAGCCGATATCCGCCCCGCGTCCGCCTATGCCTGCATCCCCGGCGGTTCCTATCGAAGGCACTGTCGATCGCGTCGATCCCACGGTCCCGCCATTGACGCCTCCCACCTGCGGAACCGTCGACCCTATACTTCCGTCGGTCGAAGGCATGGTCGTTCCCGGCATCCCTCCGTCCGGGTTAATCCCTCCCTGGGTTGTGCCTCCGCCCGAAGTGCCGATTCCGCCAATCCCGCTCCTGCGGCCGGAACCGGGTAGCCCAATGCCGCCTGTCATCGGACCGGATGGCGTCCTTGGCATGCTGGCATCACTGGCGGCTGCGCTCGCTGCCGCTCCTGCCGCCGGTCCGACGCCCCGGATCACGCTACGCACGGGAACGCTCTTGCCGCCCGCCAGCTCCGCGCGGTCGAACACCAGCGCAAGCACCGCCATGCCCTGTTCTTTTCCTCCGGCCTTCGCCTGGATGATGTGCCCGGCCAGCTTCGTCCCCTTTGGCAACTCGGTGCCGTCCGCCAGCTTCGCGGCCGCTTTTGTTCTCGCGGTCACCTCCTGGCCGGCGGCTGCGTTCTTGGTGTCCACCCGGCCGGTCATCTCCACCTGGACGGCCGTCAGGTAGCGATCGGTGATGGCATTCGACTGGGCGGCTGCCGCGATCGGCAGGCTCAGGCTGGCCGCAAGTGCTGTGATGAGAATCCCATGGAGTCGCATTCCGTCTCTCTCGTTCTCCCGCAAACTGGCGCGGGTGTTGTGGCCGTATGCCCGCCCTGCGATATCTGCGTGCTCCGGCAAATCAGCGTTTGCATCGAAACCCGGCAGCCAGCTTTGCAGGAAAAAGACAGTGTTGCAGTACACTGTAGACCCACACACGAATGCGACGCTACCGGTAATCCGGGGAGTTGCATCGAAAGTCGACTGAAGCCTTTTCTCCTGCCCGGGCCCGAACCCCTCGAAAGCCGCATGGGCGCGCCCCAAATTCAGGGCTTAACCCCGTCTTCCGCCTTGGCTTATGTCTGATGCACCTCTCTGTGCGGTAGACTAGAGATGGCGCGCATTTTCGCCTTTCCGCATCATCCCAACGCGTCAAGACAGGACAACCCCAGCAGTGAGCAGCCCCCAGACCATCCCGACCTCCGAAGCCGCCGCCCAGAAGCCCGCCGCGAATCTCGCCCTCAAGCCGATTTTCAACATCGCCATCATCGCGCACGTCGACCATGGCAAAACGACCCTGGTCGACGCCATGTTGCGTCAGTCCGGAACCTTCCGCGCCAATGAGGCCGTTGCCGAGCGCGTCATGGACTCCAACGACCTCGAGCGCGAGCGCGGCATCACGATTCTGGCCAAAAATACGGCGCTTTATTACCACGACAACAAGATCAATATCGTCGACACGCCGGGCCACGCCGACTTCGGCGGCGAAGTCGAGCGCGCGCTGAAGATGGTCGACGGCGTCGTTCTCCTCGTAGACGCGTCCGAAGGCCCGCTGCCGCAGACGCGCTACGTGCTCTCGAAGGCGCTCGAAGCCAAGCTGACCCCGATGGTCGTTATCAACAAGATCGACCGCCCCGACGCGCGTCCCCAGGAAGTGCTGAACGAGGTCTATGACCTCTTCATCGACCTCGACGCCGACGAGGACATGCTCGACTTCCCCGTCCTCTACACCAACGGCAAAGTCGGCACCGCGACCAAGGACCTCGCCACACCTGGCACCGACCTGCAGCCGCTCTTCGAGCAGATCATCCAGACCATTCCCACCGCCAAGGGCGATCCCGACGGGCCGGTGCAGATCCTGGTCACCAACCTCGACTACTCCGACTACCTCGGGCGCCTCGCCATCGCGCGCGTCTTCAACGGCACCATGCGCACCGGCCAGGAGTACAACGTCGCCCGCGTCGATGGGTCGTTCTCGAAGCACAAGATCACCAAGCTCTTCAGCTTCTCCGGCCTCAAGCGCACCGACATCGAGGAGACGCAGATCGGCGACATCGTCGCCATCGCCGGCATTCCGGGCATCACTATCGGCGAGAGTTTCTGCGATGTCGAAGACCCGCAGCCCTTGCCTCCGATCAAGATCGACGAGCCGACGATTGCGATCCAGTTCAACGTCAACAACTCGCCGTTCGCCGGACGCGAAGGCAAGTGGGTCACCTCGCGCAATCTGCGCGACCGCCTGGACAAGGAGCTGCTCACCAACGTCTCGCTGAAGATGCAGGAGACGGGCTCGCCGGACACGTTCAAGGTGCTTGGCCGCGGCGAACTTCAACTCGCCATCCTGATCGAGATGATGCGCCGCGAAGGGTTCGAGATGATGGTCTCGCGGCCGGAGATCGTCACCAAACGCATCGACGGACAGTTGATGGAGCCCGTCGAGCAGCTCATGATCGACATCCCGGAAAACTTCGTTGGCACCGTGATCGAGCGCCTTGGACCACGCAAGGGCGAGATGACCAAGATGACCAACCACGGATCGGGCCGCGTGCGGATGGAGTTCCGCATTCCGAGCCGCGGGCTGATCGGGCTGCGGTCTGAAATGCTCACGGAAACTCGGGGCACGATTGTCATGAACGCGATCCTCGACGGCTACGTGGACTTCCAGGGCGAGATTCCGCAGCGTGTCTCCGGCGCGCTGATCTCCGACCGGCAGGGGACGACCACGACCTACGCGCTCGACGGGCTGCAGGACCGCGGCACTCTGTTCGTCGCCGATGGCGCCGAGGTCTACGAGGGCATGGTCATCGGGGAGCACTCGCGCGACAACGACCTCGACGTGAACTGCGTGCGCGAGAAGAAGATGTCGAACATGCGCGCGTCCGGCTCCGACGAGGCGCTGCGGCTGGTTCCGTACCGCAACCTGACGTTGGAGCAGGCAATCGAATTCATCGCCGACGACGAGCTGGTCGAAGTTACGCCCAAATCCCTCCGCCTCCGCAAGCGCGTTCTGCAGGCTAACCGCCGCCCGAAGAAGGGCGCTGCCGCCGAATAATCGATCACCCTATTCCCCCCGTACTTAAGTCCTAAAGTACACCGGATAAAGGACTTAAGTACGGCCCGTGGTCTATACTTTTCTCCAAAGTATTCATTCTGAATGACTTATTTTGTAAAGTACTTTTGAATCAATGATTTGCCACGCTTTTTCACCTGTTTTGGACTTGGGGAGGACAGGGCCAGGCACGAGACCGCGCTCCTGTTGCTCCTTCTTTAATTATATGGGGCGTGTCAAGCAATTTGGCTGTCTCGGGTGTGCGAAAGAGGGGTGAAAAGCTGGCGTTCGCTATGCGTTTCCTCCTGGCGGGCCAGCCTACGAACTTCAACGCTGCCCGCCCGAAGCGTCAGTGACTCTTCCAGCCGAATACGCCAACGGGTGAAGGCTTCACGACCTTTTGAGGCAGCTCTGGTCAGGGCCGACTGGTCGCGGTGATTTTATGTGTCGGGCCTTCAGAGTCTGTGTGACTACGGTCTTTTCCGGTTTTGGATGTAGAAGTGTTGCTGGTTTTGCGTAGTTTTATCGCATGTTGTGGAGCCTGGTGAGGTTGTATGCGATGGTGGCCAGGGTGAACTCGATGGCAACTTTATCGAGG
>DASWCA010000156.1:0-3094 GCA_036390355.1 Acidobacteriaceae bacterium | reverse complement strand
AACGACACACCGGGCGGCCCACTTGAAATTCTGGAAATCCACGGTCAACCACACTCTGGTTGATGTCCTCTGTGGATGGCCCCCGCGTTGCAAGAGATAATTTGACGTGGTGACGTTGGTCGGGTGCAGTCTTCTGTCCGGCCTGTTGATGCAGTCAGTTGAGACTGCTGGCCCTGATGGAGTCCGCGAACGAGGTCCCATTCTGTTATTCAGGCTATGACGCCTTGGACATCAAGTGGGTTGTCCCTGTTCCCGGTCTGACCGGTTTGCCATCACATCGCATCGCTCTCGCAACTTCGTGAAGCTGATCTCCTCTTCAGCTAAGCGTGTATCATCGCTGTTATGCGGCCAGTGCCGGCTGGTGGCTGGCACGATAGGTCTCGCCACGTGTCATGATTGCCCAGATTATCCGTGCTGTCTTGTTTGCCATCGCGACGGTTGCGACCCTCACGGGCTTTCGCACGAGTAGATTGGCTAGCCGTGGATCGATCGTCGGAGGATTGTCCTTTGCGCGTCGAACGAGTGAAGTCATGCCGACGATGAGCAGCTTGCGCAAGTACTTGTCGCCCATCTTGGTGATACGTCCGAGCCGCTCTTTACCACCACTCGACTTCTGAAGTGGCGTCAGTCCCAACCAGGCGGCGAACTGTCGCCCTGAGCGGAACTGGTGCGGGTCGGTGACCGACGCGGCAAGTGCCGTCGCACCGACCGGTCCGATACCGGGAATGGTCATGAGACGACGCGCGACATCGTTGCCACGTTGCCAAACGAGCAGATCGCGATCGATTTGGCGAAGCCGAACATGGATATCGAGTGCCTGCTGTGACAGTGTGCCGACGATCTTCGCAGCTTCAATCGGAACGTCTGGCGCTTCATCATCGACGATCCGTCGCGCCATCAGCAGTGCCCGTTCGAGACCCTTGGGGATGTTGATGCCAAACTCGGCGAGCAGGCCGCGGATCATGTTGACCAGCTGCGTGCGCTGCTTGACCAGTAGATCGCGTGCCCGGTGCATCGACAGCGCCGCCTGCTGCTCGGGTGACTTCACCGGCACGAACCGCATCGTCGGCCGCGTCACCGCTTCGCAAACCGCTTCCGCATCGGCAGCGTCGGTCTTACTGCGCTTCACATACGGCTTAACGTAAGCCGGCGGCATCAGGCGCACCTCATGGCCGAGCTTGATTAGCTCACGCGCCCAATAATGCGAGGTGCCGCATGCTTCCATGCCGACCAGGCACGAAGGCAACCTGGCGAAGAATGGCAGCATCTGCGCTCGTCGAAGCGACTTGCGGATAACGACCCGACCGTTCGCATCAACGCCGTGAACCTGAAAAATGCTCTTAGCCAAATCGAGGCCGATCGTAGTAATATCCATGACGGGTGGCTCCCATTTTGCTCGTGAATGCCTGATGGCATTCACACCTTGGCACCTAGATGCCGTGAGCGGGAGCCATCCACCTCATCTGTTATAGTACGTATTTCGGACTCAACTCGGACATCGCGCGACTTCCGCGATGGGCCATTTTCGGACTCATGCGCTGCAGCAAACAGCATCCTATTCGATCACCTCGTCGGCCCGCAACAAAAGCGACGTAGGAATGGATATCCCCAGCGCGTGAGCAGTTCGCATGTTGAGCACAGTTTCGAATTTCGTCGGCCGTTCGATCGGCAGTTCACCCGGATTGGCGCCACGCAGGACTTTGCCAGCAAGGACACCGGTCAGCCGATGCAAGCTGAGTAGATTTGGCCCATAAGCCAATAAGCCTCCGGCCCGCGCGAAATCGGGGAAAAGGGTAATGGCCGGAAAGCGGTGACGAAGAGCAAGTTCGGCAAGCACCTGCACGTTTGGCGCAACGAGCGGTGATGACAGCATCACCATGGCGCCCGCACCGCGCTGGCTCGCCATTAAGAAGGCCGTGTCGAAATCGGACGGACGTTGTACCTCTAGAACATCCAATTCGACATTCAGCTTTTCCGCCGCCTTCTTAACCGACTCCATTTGTACGGTTCCAGTGATCGGATCCCACAGTACCGCAGCACGCGAGACCTTTGGATTGCTCTCAACCAGCATCTCCATCCACTTCGCCGTGAAGTCTGGAAAGTCGAGAAATACACCGGTGATGTTGCCGCCTGGACGCGCGAGACTAGCAGCCACACCACTGGCGACTGGGTCAGTTTCCAAGTCGAGTGCGACAATCGGAATGGTGCGCGTGGCCAAATGAGCTGCGTGCAGTACCGGGGGGCCATTCACTATGATTACATTCACATTTTTCGCTATGACTTCTGCTACCAGCGGCGCGATTTGAGCTGGGTCACCTTCCGCTGTTCGGGCCACAATCTCGACTTGCGCGGGAGCAGCGTAGCCCGAAACCCGCAAGCCGCTCAGGATAGCCTCTATACGAGGAGCTGCCGCCGCTTTGGAGCCCGAATAGACAAAACCGACTCTTGGGACTTCCGGCGTCTGCTGCGCGCGCGCCGCGAGCGGCCATGCGGCCGCCGCGCCGCCCAACACGCTGAGAAAATTGCGGCGCCGCATAAGCCAGCCTCCACTTATCCTAGCTGCAGGAAACCCCAAATTGAGAGCAGGGCTGCAATGACAAGGCCGATCCACGATACGGACATTGGCACGGCGAGTGACCCGATCTGCGCCGTCCATTGCTTTAATATTCTTCCCAGATGCGCAAGCGCCACGACGGCAAAGATCAGGGCCGAGACGGCTGCATAATAGTTCGACATCTTATGCGCTCTCCCATATCCCGCACGGGGCAGACGAATCGCAGCGTTTCCGCTGTCCTACCCATGGAGTCAGTGACAGGATAACGGATTGGCGAACATCAGCCAGGGGCTCACTGCAGTGCCGGACTTCGGCTCGATGAACGACCGCTCCGGGTCACTCCACGACCGATGCTGTTAAAGCCGCACGGTCTTCCACGTTCGCTTCGGCCCGAAACCGGACATTGCTTCACTTCGACGCATGTGCCGCCATTTCTTGACATAATGACAGTGCAGGATCTGCGTCTGGAGGTCAGGCGAGATGGCACCGCAACAGCTGCGTTTCCCGCGGGGCTAAAGCGGCGGGTGCGGGTGTTATACA